>CAYYHL010000200.1:0-3705 GCA_964471775.1 uncultured Clostridia bacterium | reverse complement strand
CATTTTTCTATCATAATTATATACATTTCCAATTGTTTGTCAAGTCCCCCCACCAGAACCTCTACAATCCTTTCATGGTCATACGTTAGCGCGTCAGGCTCAAAAATCCGCCTCTCTCAAGGGCAGTTGAGCTAATCACCAAAGCTCCCTTAATCTATCCTTCCACAGGTAGAAAACCATCCTAGGGAGTTAAGAGCGGAAAACGAGAACAACAATACTTAACAAAAAGGGAAGTTCCTGTATAATTAAATCATCGGACATTCCGATCTCACAGTGAACTAGGAGGTGATCATGATGAATAGGGCCATGTACAGAATCTGTTTCGCAGCGGTATTGGTGGTGATGTTTGCAGCGGGTGCCACTGGTGCGACACCGTTCGCAAAGGGAGAAGTGACGGACGTAACTGTCTACAGAGACCAAGCTCTGGTTACGCGCACGATACAGATTGAAGGACCAAAGGGGCCTCTGGAGATTGCAGTGACTGATTTACCGGATAGAATCATTCCACCGAGTTTATCTGCTGAATCAAGAGGAAACACCACCATTCATTCCGTCACTTATCGAACCAGGGCCATCACGGGAGAAACGCGCCCAGAGGTTAAGGCCATTGATGAGAGAATCGCTGGGCTGGAGAAACAACTAAGGGAAGTTAACGCACACCAGGAGCTGCTCCAACTCAAGGAGCAAATTATCAGCGGATTGGAGGAATTTACTCAGACTACCGAACAGATGGAACTTCAAAAAGGAGTGTTGAACTTTGAAGAGCTAATGCAGCTCACTGAGTACGGCTTGCATAAACATGATGAGTTCTTGCTAGAGAGCCTGGAGCTAGACGAGAAGGAGAAAGAAATCTCAAATGAGATCGACCTTCTCAAACGCCAGCGTTCCCAACTTGCAGCGGGCTACAGTCAAACACAGAGGGAAGCCCTGGTGTATCTGACCAAAGACACAGATGAGCCAGCAACAATCAGCTTACGCTATTCGGTAAACCAGGTAAGCTGGTATCCTCACTATAATCTTCGCTCAGACCAGGAACGGGGCTCAGTAGGCGTGGAGTACAATGCCATTGTAAGGCAGATGAGTGGGGAGGACTGGACTGGGGTGCGACTGACGCTCTCGACAGCTCAGCCCACGTTCACTGCGGAGCCTCCGGTAATTGAACCTCTCCAGATAACCCTGGGAGCTAAGAGAGTTATGAAAGAGGAGGAAGTCGAAAAGACTTTAGAAGGGTTTCAGCAGCGACGGGCCGCCGAACAGAAAGCGGCTGCTCCCCCACCTGAGCTTTCCAGTATGTTGAACGTTTTTGCTGGCGAGGAGCAGGTGTTGGAACTCACACAGAAAGCGGATGTACTTATTGCTGCAAAGAGGAGAATTATGCGCATCGAAGGTGTGAGTGTCACCTACCAACTTCTTCACCCAGTTAGCCTTGCCAGTCGGACGGATGAGCAGATCCTTCAGATTACTAACGTCAAAGTACCTGCTCACTTCACCCACATTGCAACACCCGTTTTAACTGATTTTGTCTACGAGGAGACCTCAGCAACTAACACAACACCCCATGTCTTTCTGCCCGGCTCCTACAACGCTTATCTTAATGGCGAGTTCGTAGGACGTGGAACAATAGAGCTCATAGCGAGCGGTGAAGAGTTCACGGCAGGGTTTGGCACTGATCCACAGGTGCAGGTTGTAAAGGAGCTGGTATCAAAGACTGAGCACATAGAGGGAGGCAATATGGTCTCTGAATTTGAATACAAATTGACAGTATCCAACTACGGAAAAAACATTATCCGATTGAAGCTCCAGGACCGCATGCCGTACAGCCCTGATGGGTCAGTTCAAGTGAAACTCCTGGAAGCGGAGCCAGAGATCAGCCAGGATCCGGAGTATCAGAAAACAGAACTGAAGAAAGGCCTACTGCGGTGGGACCTGGAGATTCCACAGCAGGCCATCAACGAGCACGCGATGGTAATAGCGTATCGGTTCAGAATGGCACACGAGAAACAAATGGCCATACGGGGTCTATTTTAGTTTGGAAAAACCTGCAGTTTGCTATTGGGCCTTAGTTCGAATGCACACCTTTTGCATGATGAGGTTAGAAGTTATAGCCTAGGCTCAATCGATAAGAGTCTGATGGATATTCATATTCCCTTCCATCTTTTTCTGGGCTGTCAGAGAAAGTATGCATATAACCAACGCCAATTTGGAAAACTCCTGCCTCATATCGTGAACCCAAGCTGAGCGAAATCAAGTCATACTGATCGACGTTCAAGAGAGTCAGCTTGTCTCTAGGATAGGGGACAGGATTAGTTCGCAGGCCACCCTGGAAAGACAGCTTCTCATTACTACGATACTCAGCACCTAAGTAAACCTCGCTAGAGGCCTCCCAGTCTTCTTTCTCATTAACATCGTCAAAGGTACCTGCTAGCTCATCCTCATAATCAACATCATCTTTCATTGTCGAATAGTTAATCATCTCCGCACCCAGGGCAAGGGTAAGAGAATCCATTGGCTCATAGGATATGCCAAGACCATAGGTTAATGGGTAGGCGTAGTTTTGATCATAATCGGTTTCATGGTCCACATCAGGCATCAGTCCCCCGGATAGAGCTGATAAACCAGCGATTTCAGCTCTTGCTTCTCCCTCTAGTTTCAATGTTGCTCCGCTACGGATCACAAATCCTACTTTTGACCTTTCCATGAGTTCATACAAGACTCCTGCCATCAGCTCCATTCCTGAACCGGATGCACTCTTATCAATCAGTGCGCTGTAATCCCCTAGAGGCGAGGTGGCACTTTTCTGATACTCCTTTTCTATCTCCACCTGGTCAATCATATAGATCCAGTTTAATCCGAGACCCAGAGAAAGTTTGGGATTTATCTCCTTAGCTGCGGAGATATTGCCCACTATGAACCCATAAGACCCATCAGCGGAGGCGATGATAACATCAGTGGGGACCAGGGCTCCCTGTACCGAATCTTCCCATTTCCCTCCACCTCCACCGACCGCATAAAAACCAACTGCTAAGGTAATACCTCTCACTTCTGTATGTCCAGCTACAAAGGGGAGCGTCGCTACTGTTTTCAATTCTTTACTTTCATACTCAGCTGGCTCAACACTCGCCTGACCGAGAAGGGCATAGAGATTGAAAATAGGGAAATCCCCGTCTGCTATATCTGGGGCTGCAGCATTCATTAATGACCTATTGCTGGTAGCCTTTGCTGTTCCGTAAAGAAAAGATATTTCCACTCCAGGGCCATCTAACTGTTCCAAGCCGGCTGGATTCCAATATATAGCTGTAAGGTCATCAGCTATTGCTACATAGGCACCACCCATGTTATTCGCTCTGGTTCCAGGCCGAATAAAAATACCTCTGGCTAGACCCAAAGATACTGAACAAAAAGAACATAAAACAATAACAACTCCAACACTAATTAACCATCTTTTCATTTTTGCATTCCTCCTTTTTTCCTCTGGCCTACAAATGTGAACGCTTCTTTCTCTCCCAGAAATATGACATACTCGTGTCTTATCACTCATTCCTTTGCACCTCCCCATCTTTTTCCGAGCTGTTCCAATAATTCCGAGATCACTCACCAAAAAAGCCCATTCTTTCCTTCGAAAGAATGCGCCATATCCCTATGTATCACATAACTTCGGCAGCCCAGCCGCCATGTAAAAGGCCTGTGGCTTTGCGTCCTATTCTT
>CAYYHL010000199.1:0-3787 GCA_964471775.1 uncultured Clostridia bacterium | reverse complement strand
TCCAGTACAGGGATACTCGCCACAACCTGGGATTTATGGTGCTAGACAGGCTCTCCGAACTCCACAAGATCAAGCTGAATACCTTTTCCCATCATGGCTGGCTAGGTGAAGGATTTCTGGTTAAGAAGAAGATCCTCCTGGTGAAACCTCTTACCTTTGTCAATGAAGCGGGAAAATCAGTTGCTGAAATAATACGAGTTTACGGTCTGAGTACCCAGGATATTCTAGTAGTAAATGATGATGCGGATCTAGAGCTGGGGAAACTGCGAATTAGCAAAAAAGGAGGGGACGGAGGACACAAGGGCTTGAGGTCTATCATTCAATGCCTGGGAACTCAGGAAGTTCCGAGGCTTCGGGTGGGAATTGGTCGGCCAGAGGAGGATGACGATCTTACTCAATTTGTTTTAGGACAGTTCACCTCTCAGGAGAAGAAGATCGTCAAAGAGGCTGTGGAGAGGGCAGTGGAGGCTGTAGGAGTCTTGGTGAGCCGCGGTATCGAAGAGGCAATGAGTCGTTACAACTAGGTGAGAGGAGGAAATGCGAGAAATTCTAGTTCCAGCTGGAGCAGCTATTATTGGACTTGTGGGAGTCGCCTTTCTTATCGTGGGAATCTTGAGGGCTAGCTCAGGAAACGAAAGAATGCGGGAGATCTCGAGGACCATCCAGGAGGGGGCCAAGACGTTCCTCTACCGGGAGTACAGGACTGTGGCTATTGTGGTCATTGTGGTGGCCATCTTCTTGTGCCTGGCTCCTCTATTTGGCAGGAATGTTCAGGTTAACTGGCAGACAGCTGTTGCCTTTGTCATAGGAGTTTTGTGTTCGGCTCTGGCCGGCTGGATTGGAATGGCTATAGCCACCCGAAGCAATGGCCGAACCGCTCATGCAGCCAGGCGGGGCCTTCGACCTGCTTTGGATATCTCTTTTTCCGCGGGGGCAGTTACAGGTCTTTCCGTCGTCTGCGTTGCCTTTTTGGGACTGGTGGTTGTCTATTATGTGTCCCGAATGACTAACCCTGTTATTGTTGAGGGAAGGATTATGGGAAATCCCCTGATGGTAAATGGATACGCTATGGGTGCTTCTCTGATGGCCTTATTTGCCCGTACGGGAGGGGGAATCTATACTAAGGGCGCTGACATGGGAGCAGATCTGGTGGGGAAGGTGGAGGCAGGAATTCCCGAGGACGATCCCCGCAATGCTGGTGTTATTGCTGATAATGTGGGCGATAACGTGGGAGATGTAGCGGGACTGGGGGCAGACCTTCTGGAATCTTATGTAGAGTCTATCATTGCCACCTTAGCCATAGCGTCTTCTCTGGCCGTTGTTTCCCTAAGTTATCTACCCTTTTATCTTGCCGCCTGGGGAATTATCTCTTCCCTGCTGGGAGTCATGTATGTTAGACTTGCCAGAGTGAAAGATCCCCAGAGTGCCTTAAATGGAGGAACTTATTTAGGAGCCGCTTTCATGACAGCAGGGTCTTTTTTCATTGTGAGATACCTTGGGGTGAGTTACCAGGGCTACTCCATCTTTGGTCCTTTTTGGGCTGTCATTGCCGGCATTGTCTCGGGCCTTGCTCTTGGTAAGGTCAGCGAATATTATACTTCCAGCAAATACAAGCCGGTGAAGAACCTAGCCCTTTCCTCTCAGAGTGGTCCTGCGGTGATTGTAGTTAACGGACTGGCTTTGGGTATGCTATCGACCCTTATTCCCGTGGTGATCGTGGCGGGAGCTACGTTAGTGGGCTACTTTGTCGCAGGAATGTACGGAGTAGCCACCTCCGCTCTGGGTATGCTCTCTATTCTAGGCGTAACTCTTGCTGTTGATTCCTACGGTCCGGTGGCCGACAATGCAGGAGGAATTGCGGAGATGGCAGAGCTTCCTCCTGAGGTGCGCAAGGTTACTGACAAACTGGATGCTGTAGGGAACACCACTGCTGCCATTGGCAAAGGGTTTGCCATAGGGTCGGCCGCTTTTGCTGCCTTGGGACTTATTACCGCTTATCGGGCCACCATCAGTGCCCTTTCGCCTCATCCGCGGAGTCTTTCCCTTGCCGATCCTACTCTCTTAGCTGGGCTTCTCATCGGGGGAATGGTGCCCTATCTATACGGTTCCCTTCTGGCTAAAGGGGTTGGCAGAGTGGCATTTGAGGTGGTAGGGGAGGTGAGAAGACAGTTCAAAGAGATACCCGGACTCATGGAAGGAAAGGGAAAAGCAGATTCAAGTCAGTGTGTGGATATAGCTACCCGGGGGGCTCTAAAGACCATGATGCTGCCAGGCATTCTGGCCATTGTCTTTCCCATTGGAGTAGGTTTCTTCCTTGGCCCCGTAGCCCTGGGAGGATTTCTGGTAGGGTCGCTGGTAGTAGGGCTTCCCCTGGGGATTCAAACGGCCAACAGCGGTGCTGCCATGGACAATGCCAAAAAATACATCGAGGAGGGAAATCTCGGAGGCAAAGGGTCCGATGCTCACAAGGCCGCAGTGGTAGGGGACACAGTAGGAGACCCCCTAAAGGACACCGTAGGCCCCTCCATCAACATTCTTATTAAGCTCATGTCAGTAATATCATTGGTACTAGCGCCCATATTTATAATCTTTCATTGAAAGAGGGTAGAATGAACGAGATGATAAGGAACCCCGCGGTTGCGAGTGCTTTTTATGAGGGGACCAGGTCGGCTCTAAACGCACAAATTGAAGAGTGCTACACTCACCAGCTTGGGCCTGGGAGAGTCCCGGCAAAACCTTCCACGCCTCTGGGAAAGATTCTGGGAATTGTGACTCCTCACGCTGGATACACTTATTCAGGCCCGGTAGCTGCATGGGCATTCTGCCAGCTCATCGAGAAGGAACTTCCTGAATCTGTGGTCCTCTTGGGTCCAAATCACTATGGATTGGGGAGGGAAGTTGCAGTTATGCCGGCTGGAAGATGGAGGACCCCCCTGGGAGAAGTCGAAGTGGATGAGGATTTGGCCAAAAAAATAGCAGAGTCGTCTTCCCTTTTGGAATTGGACGAGACAGCCCACAAAAAAGAGCATTCTTTGGAAGTTCAACTCCCTTTCCTCCAGCATGGGTATGGAGAGGCTTTCAAGATAGTCCCCATCTCCATAATGTCGCAGGATCTTGAGAGCGCTCAGGAAATTGGGAAGGCTCTGGGAGAAGTTCTTAAAGAGAAGCGAGGTGTATTGATTGTTGCCAGCACTGATCTTACGCACTACGAACCAGCTGCCTCAGCTAACACCAAAGACGCAAAGGTGATAGAGGCTATCCTTTCTATGAATCCCGCCAGGGTGGAGGAGGTTGTTTCCAAGTTTAGTGTCTCCATGTGCGGTCCAGGACCGATAATGGCTATGCTGACCGCTGCCTCTCTTCTAGGAGCTCGGGAGGCTCGGCTTCTCAAGTATGCCAGCTCTGGTGATATTACCGGAGACTATTCAGCGGTAGTGGGATACGCCTCCTTAGTCATCGAGAAGTAACCTCCCTCTTTTTTCCTCGAGAACTTTCCGGATACTGCTAGAAAGCCTGTCCGGGCGAGATTTCACGATCTCGAATTTCGGTCCATGAGGGTTCAAGAAGGAACTTCCTGACACGTGGGTAGGCCAGAGGGGTGCTCTAGTTACTACGAAGCTTACGAGACCAAGGTAGATGAATAGGCCAAGAAGTGAGGAAGGGCACAGGAAGAGGCTCAGACAAAGATTTATGAAATCCGGTATTTCGGGATTTCATGACTATGAAATTGTCGAACTACTCTTGACGTTGGGGACTCCCCGAAAGGATTGTAAACAGGAGGCGAAAG
>CAYYHL010000198.1:0-3788 GCA_964471775.1 uncultured Clostridia bacterium | reverse complement strand
GTAGAAAAATCATTATGGATACCTATGGAGGAGTGGGTTCTCACGGTGGGGGATGCTTCTCTGGAAAAGATCCCACCAAAGTGGATCGTTCGGGATCTTACATGGCCCGATACGTTGCCAAGAATCTGGCAGCTTCAGGAGTTGTTGAAAAGTGTGAGGTTCAGGTAGCCTATGTTATTGGACAAAACAAACCCGTTTCACTCATGGTGAATACCTTTGGTACGGGAAAGATTTCTGAGGTAGAAATAAAACACATTATGGAAAGAAATTTCGATCTTACCCCTCGGGGAATGATTGAGAAGTTGGATCTCCTCCGTCCCATCTACAAAAAAACCGCTTGCTATGGCCACTTTGGTCGCGATGAGAAGGAGTTCACCTGGGAAAAGACGGACATGGCCCAGGTCCTAAGAAAAGAGGCTGGTCTGTAGAGATTGTCCTTTTTAGAGATAACGATAATCGAAGTGAAGGGGCGAGATTCCTCATTTCATAATCTCGATGGGATCTCCGACCCCGGCTTTCAGTTCTCGGGCGGCTGAAGATAGATTCTTGTCGAGCTCCAAATACCCTGAACTCCCTCTTAGTACGATGAACTCATCTTTTTTTGCTTCAGCAAAGGTTTTCACAAACCTGGCTATTATTTTTCTTCCCTTGTGCTGAACTATGAGCTCCTCACCTGGGTGAAAATTCTTTGTAATGCTGGTAATAATATTGCCAAACCCATCAATATAGATAATTGCATTTCTTTTCATCTTAAGCTGTACCATTCGCCGGACTTCCCTACCAAACTCTTCGGGCTGACGTCCTAAGGAGATATAGGCAGCCAGAGGAGCAAAGATGTCTCTTCCATGAAAGGTAGAGCTCACCTTCTCAAATTTTGTCGGATCGACCTCAAATACTCTCTTCGTCCTCTGCTTTTGTAAGACCAGGGAAAAAAGACCGTTATCGGGTCCTACGAAGAAGTAATCCGGAGTCTGGATGGCAAGGCATCTGCGGGACGTGCCCACTCCCGGATCAATGATAGCCAGATGGATGGTGCCGGGAGGGAAAAAAGTGGAGATCTGGGAGATGAGAAAAGCGGCCTCAGAGATACTGTAGTCTGTGACATTGTGTCTGACGTCAACAATTCTTACCCGCTCATTTACGGACAGGATCACTCCTTTTATCTGACCCACATAAAGATCATGACGAAAATCGGTGGTTAGGGTAATAATAGGGCGAGCGTTAACTTTCTTCATCCATCACAGCCGAAGGAAAAGGTAGGAGGGTAGCTTCTGTCGCGGTGGTGTCTGTTCCCTGCCCGTTGGAGTAATCTTGCGGAGCCGTTCCTTTAAGAAAGGGGAACCACAAGGTGTTGTTGCACTCAGGCCTGCTCAGAAGCCCGGTATCGAGATCTATTTCACGAAAGACCACCCCGGGAGGAGACGGGAACTCTTTAGCGGGTGTATCTTCCAGGGCTTTTTCCATGAATTTTGTCCAGACAGGAATAGCCGCTGCGCTCCCGGTAAGCTTTTCTCCCAGTGGACTTGCATCGTCCTTACCTATCCATACTCCGGCGATGAGGTCCGGAGTGAAACCCACGAACCAGGCGTCGATCGTTTTGTCTGTATTCTCTTGGCCTGGCCATCCCACGGTACCTGTTTTCCCCCCACACGGCCTTTCAAATCCCAACGAGCGAACTCGACGGCCTGTTCCGTGCTCAATGGTCTTTTTCAACAGGTCAATCATAACAAAGGAGGCCTCGGGAGAGAGGACTATTTCGCCCTCGGGGAACCTTTCTTCCAGGACGTCCCCTTCATAATCTTCTATCCGGTGAACAAAGATGGGATTGGTTCGTACCCCATAGTTGGCAACGGTAGCATATCCTCTAATCAACTCCAGCAGGGTCATGCCCGAGGTTCCCAGGGTTAAGGTGAGATCGTGGTTCAGTCTACTCTCCACTCCCATTCTATGTGCGTAGTCGATAACTTTACCCACTCCCACTTTCTCCAGAAGTCTCACTGAGGCGACATTGATAGAGTGAGCAAACATCTGCCAGACATATACTTTTCCCCAGTAATATTTTTCGTAATTTTCGGGAGACCAGAATTCTCCCTTTTCCCTGACCTCGCCGCTTCTTCCCAGGCCTCTTCCGCCCTTGAAGGCAATAGGAGCGTCAAAGAAGGGGCTGACCGGACTGAACTTTTTCCCGTCAATAGCTGCGGTGTAGGTGAAAATCTTGAAGGCAGATCCTGTTTGGCGATAGGCCTGGGTGGCTCGATTGAACTGACTTTCGGTAAAATCTCTTCCACCGACTAAAGCTTTGATGAATCCTGTATGGGGATCCATAGCCACCAGAGCTCCCTGGAAATCATTCTCCTTCAAATAGGGAGTGAGCGCCTCTTCCGCCGCTTCCTGGAGCTTCAAATCAAGAGTGGTGTAGATCCTTAGGCCTCCCCGCCAAAATCTATCATAACCATATCTCTCTTCGATTTTTTGGCGAATCCACTCCACAAAATAGGGAGCAGCGTTAACGGTGTATATTTTTTGCTTCTCTTCTCCTTCTACGATCTGGATGACTTCCTCCATAGCTTTCTGTTTTTCCTCTTGGTTGATGAAGCCCAGGCCTGACATTTTTTCCAGGACAACTTCTTTTCTTCTTTGAGCATTTTCCGGATGATAAAGGGGTGAGTACCGGGCAGGGCTCTTGGGTATAGCTGCGAGAAGAGCTGATTCTGCGAGAGTTATCTCGGCTACGTCTTTGGCGAAATAAAAAGAGGCCGCCTCTCCGACTCCATGGACTCTGCGGTCAAAGTATATCTGGTTGAGGTACATCTCGAGGATTTCTCTTTTGCTGTACCTTTTTTCAATCTGAATGGCCAGCATTATCTCCTTCAATTTACGGGATATGGTTTGCTCTAAGGTTAAGAAAAGATTCCTGGCCAGCTGCTGGGTTATGGTGCTCGCTCCTCCCCCGGCAGCGCTCCAGGTGGTTATATCTATCCAGGCAGCCTTGAAGATGCGTCTGACGTCTATTCCTGGATGTTGGTAGAACCGATGATCCTCAATGGCGATGAAAGCGTTCTGAAGATGCTGCGGGATCCTGGAAAGAGGGACTATTTCTCTTCTTTCCCTGAAGAATTCTGCTATGACCTCTCCATCCTCCGAATACACTCTGCTGATCACGCTGGGTTGGTAGTTTTCCAACTTCTCGATCTGCGGGAGGTCAAAAAAAGCAGCAATGAAATAACCTGCCCCAATTCCTATTATAACCGAGAAAAACACCAGAACACTATAGAGAAAAATCCGTCTTTTGGTCATAAATTCCTACCAGAAGCTAATTCATTTCCTTGAGAGAAGACTGAACACAAAGGTGAGAATGAGACTGATCAAGATACAGGTAGTGATAGGAAAATAGAATCCGAAGCCATCTCGGCGAATAGTTATGTCTCCGGGAAGTCTCCCTAGAAAAGGAATCTTTCCCGCCAGAAGAACGAGAGTTCCTATGACCACCACTAACAATCCCAGAATAATGAGCATTTTGCCGAGAAGGTTCAGTTCCATTGATTTTTTATCCACTTACCTTGTTTTTCAATCATCGAAGTTTTTGAGATTTCCACGATTGACAGTATTATACTCGAGGGGACGGGAGGGTCAAGAACATATCTCGGCACGATTTTCCCTTGCTCCGCAGGAACCCTCTTCCCGTCTTCGACGACAAGCATGTCCCGAATGTCACTTCGGAAAAATGTGCCTCGAAACTAGCAAGAACACTTCGGGACTCTTGCCCTGCGTCGCTACATGGAAGCTTT
>CAYYHL010000197.1:0-3801 GCA_964471775.1 uncultured Clostridia bacterium | reverse complement strand
CGACTTTCGAGGTGACCCAGGAGGTTGACGGCCTGTTTCGATTAGCGATAAAAGCGCCTCCCGCGGCGACCGTTCTAGTTCGGGCCGTCAAGGTTGCGGCCTTTACCCAGCTCTGGGCTCACGGCTATCAACGTGTCTCGGCAAACGGATTTTCCTTTAGGGCCAATAAGCGACCTTTCATCGGGCTGGCGCCGGATAACCCCCCGGCTTTGCGCGACTTTTTGCGACAGCAAGGTTACCTGGTCGAGATCAACGCCGATGCGCAGGCTTATTCATTCTATCTTGAGCGAGCCAGTTTTGGCCCTGAAGATGAACGCCCGCTCCTGGCGCAGATAGAACAAGGGGCATGGCCGTTGGTGCGCTTAGCCCGTTGGCCCGGTGGCGCCCAAAGTGCGCTGTCCATTACAGGGGACATAGATGCCTTCACTCTATGGGATTACGGGCTACGGTTTTGGGGCCGTTGATCCTACGGAAACAAGGGAGGTTACGATATGAAAGGTAACCAAGAGTTGGCTTCTACCGCCAGTCAGCAGAAAACAAACACCTATATTCGTATTACTCTGCTTCTCCTCATACTCCTGGCAAGCCTGCTTCGACTATACAAGCTGGGAGAACATAGCCTTTGGTTCGATGAAGCGGCGAGCGTTCGTAACGTCAGGTCTATCTTAAGTTTGCCACCCTTCGAAGATGATGGCCTCTTTGATACTTTCAAAAGAGACAGGCTTCCGCCTTTGTATTTCTTTCTTATGATACCGTTTTACCACCTTTCCCAAAGCGAAGGGGGCCTGCGCCTGGCCTCAGTTGTTTGGGGCGTGGCCTCGATCCCTTTAGTATATTGTTTTGGTGCGAGATTATTTAACAAAAAGATAGGACTTGTCGGAGTGTTGCTTTTAGCCTTTTCACCGTTCCACATTTATTACTCACAAGAACTACGGCCCTATTCACTGTTTTTATTTTTCTCTATATTAGTATTCTATCTTTCGTACCTTGCCTTGGAAGAGAACAAAAATGTTCACTATATTGGGCTGATCGCAGCCTCCGTGCTAGGCTTTTATACTCATTCCTATATGGTGCTTCCTCTGTTCATCGTAAACCTTTATTTTGTACTTGGTTGGAAAGCGTATCACCATCTCCTGCGCAAGTGGCTTCTATCTCACCTGGCGATAGTTATTTTATGCATTCCAGGGTTGTATCAGGTGGTTTACCATGTCACGACGGGATTCACTACGCTTGCAGATTTTCCGCCTGGATTAAGGAGTATGGTGGGAACTTTTTATCTTTTTACCATGGGGCGCTTCTTCTTCCCGACCCCATCAAACTTGATTTTTATTGCAGCTCAGGGGGCTATTTTTGGGGCAGGGCTACTTGCGGGAATTTGGGCGCTGTGGAAAGAGAAAGCGAGCGAGCGCGGACGTCAGCGTTCGACTTTCTTTCTAACAACTGCCATTACCTATATCGCTATTTGGCTCACATCCATTGGTATCATACCTCTTTTTGATGAAGCAAGGGTAAACTATTTTATCTTCCTGTTACCCATCTATTACTTGCTGGTTGCCAGAGGGTGGAATTACCTGCCTAACTCTACACTCAAAACAACCCTGGTTAGTCTGGCAGTTCTAATCAGCCTTATCACTATGTACCCCTTCTATTTCGAGTGGGACCAGGTGGGAAAAGGCAATTTCCGTGCTGCAGCGGAGTATATACAGCGCAATTTTGAAGAAAATGACATTGTATACCACACAACATGGTTAACGATGAAGCCCTTCAGTTATTATTCCGATTGGCAAGTACCACAAAACGGACTTGTAAGCATGAGTGATACTATCAGCGACGATCGTATCTGGCTAGTAGTTTATAAGCAAAAGAGTGGGTTCGAGTTTGGCCTGGAGTCACTTCAAAAACAACAAATCAGTACTCAAGAGCAACAAAATGACGCAGCATCAGTATGTAATGGTTATATCAAAGATGAAAATTTCCACCTAGGTGACTTTGAGGTTTTTCCGGGAAAAAATGTACTGACAGTTTGTTTGTATCGTGGAGAGGATCCTAGTTCTTCCAGGTCTGATTAAGGGGAGAAACCAGGGAGGTTATTATGTCTGGATTTGCCATTTTCGTCCAACCAAACTCGTCCGCTCAAGCGCGGGATAGCGTCTTCCAGGGTTTCTTGCAGCTCGTCGCCGAGTTCAAGCGGTTAGACTTGCCTGCCGAGCAAGCCGTTGGAAAGCACTGCACGGCGGCAAAACTAGACTCGCCTTCCTCCCTGCATCGGGGCATCACCAGGGATGAGACGACAGGGTCGTGGTTGTTGGCAACAGGTACCGTGGTAGGTGTCACAGGTGATAGTCACTCAGACCCCAGTTTGGATGCCCTGCTGGGGGACTACCTCGAAAATGGAGCAGAGGCTCTACAAGGCTACGACGGCCACTTTGGCCTCGTCGTCTACAACGGGCGAGAAGAGAGCCTCTCCGTCATTTCCGATCCGATGGGCTTCTTTTCCATCTTTTATGGTAGCCGAGGGGACCAAACATTTATCTCCACCTCGGCCCTGGCGGTCGCCAGACAGATTTGCTCCAAGCCAGATATTCTAACCATAGAATGTTTCCTGAGAGCAGGGAGAGTTCATGGAGATAAGACGCTCTGGCGGGACGTGAAACGGGTCCCCCCGGCTACTGTTCTAAAAGTTACCCACGGCAAGGTCGAGGAGTTCGAGTACTGGACCCCAACAATTGATGAGACGATTGCCCATTTATCATTCAACGAGGCCTTGGCGCAAGCTGTGGATATGTTGTCTCACACCTTCAAACGCCTTCTACAACGAGAGGGAAGGGTATGGGCAGATCTCACGGGGGGTTTTGATACACGTTTGACGACAATGCTGATGGCTAAGGTCGGCATACCCTTCATCGCGTACTGTGTCGGCCCCGCTGACCACCCGGACGTCAAGATTTCCAGGTTGGTCAGCCAGGAGATGGGATGGGAATACCGGCACATGCCTCTGCCGGACAATTGGGAGCACGAACAATGTGCCTGGTCTGAAATTGCCCTGCACAAAGGAGATGCTCGTCTTAATATACGACAGTTGGCTGGAGTTCTGTGGGGGCACCAGCAAAGGGCGACCACGGGCAAAGCCCACGTTTTAGGTCTGGGGGGAAATGAGTGGCGGGAACCTTACTGTTGGAAGACGGATCTGCTCAGCATCGGAAAACCAGACGTAAATTATGATTATCTCCTAGACTCTATGATATTCTCCCCTGTCCCTTTATCCACCCTGAGCAAAGATCGAACCCAAGAAGCTCGAGCTGAAGTGAAAGAATCTCTTGCACAACTGGCGTCCAGGTACGCTGGGTTCCCCAATACGATAAAAACACGCGTCCTCTTTATAAGATATGGGCATCCGGTTCACGGAGGAGCTTACCTGTCTGCCGCAGCCGGCATTATACGCTCTCTGATACCCCTTTCCTTCAAGGAGCCTGAGACCTTTGCCTTTTCATTGAAGTACACATGGCGGCTCAATTACCACCATCGTTTTGCAAGAGCCTTACTGGAGAGGGAGAATCCGCGCACGGCAAATATTATAACAGACAAGGGCGGGCCAGCCATCCCCATGCGGGTGACCAACGTTCACAAGTTTGGGCCCCTTTGGAAAACGATCATCAACCGAAATGCGGGAAAAGTCTCACGCAAGCTATTTGGAAAACCGATCACAATATGGCCCCAGCCTGCCTATGCAGAGTATCCTCTGCCAACCTGGAGAAAAGCCTGGTTGAGCTTTGCAACGGCAGAAGGGCTGCTGAAACCGTC
>CAYYHL010000196.1:0-3806 GCA_964471775.1 uncultured Clostridia bacterium | reverse complement strand
GAGGAGGATAGGTCATGGCAAAACAACTGCACAGGAGATTCTTCTCATGAAGAGGCAAAGATGCTCCTAGAGAAGTATCTGAATGAAAAAGTAGAGCTTATCTACATTCTGGAGATGTTGAAAGTTAAAAGAAGTAGGTTCTTTGAGCTCCTCAAACAGTACAGAACTGATCCTCATAATTTCTCCATCCAGTACAGAAGAAAAAGAGCTACTAGAAAGATAGCTAAGGGTGTAGAGAAGATATGGGCGTGGACAGTTTAATAAGAATAGCCCGAACTGCACGAAAATAACGAGTCTTAAGTGTCCAGATCCGTCCGCACGGACGCTTTTCCGGACAGGATATGGACAGTCTCTGGACAAGCCTGTCCGTCGCCAAAATTGATATTTCATATTGCTCTTTTCTGTTGACACGCATGCGGGACATGAGATCTACTCTCGTCAATTGGAGCCGCTCAGCTTTCCATTCCTCCGCTACTAGCCTCTTATTCTCGTCACCTTCCCTTAATCGGCCTTCTGGCCAATCTCGTTCTTGCTCTTCTCATTGCGCTCATTCTAGCTTTGGGTTTCTTGAGCCTTGGGCTAGGTCTCATCTTCCTATGGGAATAACAAGGTAAGGAAGGAAACAATTATGAATTATCCTAAAGATGAGAATTTTCTCGCTTGTAGGCCAAAAGTAGCCGATGCGGCGGTAGTTTTTGTAACATAACACATACCAACCAAGGATGTTGAGAAACTTCTCTGTTCATATTGCAAGGACAAAAGGTAGAAAAACTAGGAAAAACTCAGTTCGGAGGCTGCTCGGTTAAGAACGTAAGTAGGTTGTGAGCTTCAGCAACTTTTCTGCTGGCAAGCCTACCATTTACTACACTTAGGCCTCTGGCAAGAGCAGGGTTCTCTCGCAATGCATCTTCGTATCCTTTGTTTGCTATTCCTAGCACAAAAGGAAGCGTCACATTGGTCAAGGCAAGAGTAGAGGTCTGGGGATAGGCTCCGGGCATATTAGCAACACAGTAGTGAACAACACCGTCCACCCCAAATACAGGATTGTCCTGGGTGGTAGGATGGGTTGTCTCCACACATCCTCCCTGATCAACTGCTACGTCCACTATCACCGAGCCCAGTGGCATAAGCTTGACCAATTCCCTGGTAACCACGCAAGGAGCTTTTGCTCCCGGAACTAACGCTGCTCCGATCAGAAGATCAGTATTAGGCAAAAGTTCCTCCAAGTTGCAGGAACTTGACATTAGCGTCAAAACATTCGGGGGCATAATATGATCAAGATACTCCATTCTCTGAACCTTTAAATCTAGAACAACCACCTGGGCTCCCATTCCTGCTGCTATTTTGGCTGCATTCATTCCCACTGTACCCCCGCCAATTATCACAACCCTTGCGGGAGCGACTCCTGGGACTCCCGCAATGAGCTTTCCCATACCGCCTTTGTGTTTTGTAAGGCACGAAGAGCCCACCAAGGGAGCCATTCTCCCAGCTATCTCACTCATAGGAGCAAGTAGAGGTAGGTAACCATTATCTTGTTGCACCGTCTCATACGCAATCGCCACAATCTTTGATTTTAGAAGAGCCATAGTTAAGGTTTTGTCCGCCGCTAGGTGCAAGAAAGTGAAAAGAACCTGCCCTTCGTGTAAGAGTTCATATTCCGCGGGAAGAGGCTCTTTCACCTTGAGGATAAGCTCCGTTTCACCAAAAAGGGCTTCTTTGTTGTCGATAATCTCACCACCTACTTTCTTAAAGTCCTCATCAGCAAAGCCGCTCCCCTCACCGGCCTCCTTTTCCACAAGTACCTTGTGTCCCGCGTCACATAGAGTTTTCACTCCTGCCGGAGTCGCTGCAACTCTGAACTCTCCTTTTTTTACCTCTTTGGGAATTCCAACAATCATTCTTTGTCCTTTCATTCACTTATTTATACTGGAACTCTTCCTCATTTTGCAGAAAAACTTGGAACACTACGTCCGCTTTTTCACAATCCCCAAATCTTCCTAGACTGCCTTGCGTAAGAACTAAGGAGTAAAGCCTCTTGGCTGATACTTCCAGAAGATCTTCAGTATCTCGTCTTCCTTTTCTCCAAGAAACTGCACTATCTCGTGCACTCCTGTCGAGGGGCATCCAGGTAGGAATATTCCCTTATCTTCGTGTTCTTTTGCACAGTCTCCTATTACAAAAACATAAGAGTGGGGAGGCCTATTTTCAATATTTTCAGGAACTTCTGTTTTGTATCCTAGTATAACCGTGATTTTCTCTACTTTTTCCAATAGTCTCCCATCTGCTAATAGAGGATCCAATCCCGTTCTAGCGAACCCTTGACAACCGACACAAGCTCCTCCGCAGTAAATGTCTATCTTGGGATGGAGTCCGACCAAGCTACAGGTCCCTCTCCGAAAGTTCCTCCTTACATCCTCAATTGTTTCGCCTCGGACTAATATGTTGTCCAAATTCCCTTCCCCCAGTCCTTCCAATGTGGCTCCTCTGATCATTCCTACATCATGCATTGGTTCAAAACCCATTGTAGCTGTAGCTACTGAATCAACAGCTACTGGATCCACCCCAGTCACTACCAAGTTCCGGTCTTTCATCAAGTCTCCCTCATAAGGTGATCCTGGTCCTTGGCCATGCATTGCGTATATTCCATCTATTACACTTAGGTCTGGTTTGACTACTGCAAGGAGATCTACGAATTTTTGTTCAAGATCCGTCCTATGAGATCTAATTATGTCGCTATAATTAAGTAGTCCGTGACTCAGTTTCATCGTTAGAGAGACAACTGTTTGTTTGTGGGTTTTCATTTTTGGTAAGTAAATTAGAACATCTGCATCAAGGATTAATTTTGGTAAATGGACTGGCTTTACCAAAACTTTTGCTCTGGGAATAGTCACCGGAATTTTGCTTTCCTTCTCCAATGGTACAATCCTGTCTATGCCTCCTCTGAGTGCTGCATCCAAGATTCCTGTGGCTTTTAGAGCCTCCATAGTATCTCCGCCAACAGCTGTTCTTTCCACTAAGATCACTTCTCTGGCCTTGGTACTGTTCTTGACTAACCTAACCATAGCTTCTATAATTCTGGGATCTGTTGTCACACCCGCGTCAGCACTGATGGGCCACGTTGCGTTAGGTTTGACTACGACGGTATCCCCGGGCTTTACAACGGATTCGATTCCACCTACTAGTTCCAGAGCTTTCCTTAGAATGCTGTCTATTTTCCGTAGATCACGCTGATCATAGTGTGCTGGAGTTCCAGATATTGCTTTTCTGTGAACAAGAGACACTATTGATTTTCTTGATTTGGAGTCTAGGTTTCCCTCTGTCCCCATTTGACATACCTCCCTAGGTCATCCAGGCGGAATCCGATTACCGGCAATAACGTATTGACAGGACTTCCTGTCGTACAACTCCACCCGGCTTATTGTTTGATAGCGAACACGCTAGTGGGAAAGTGGTTCTTTCACGGGATTACCTCGTATCCACTTTCGTCCAGGCCTGGAGAAGAGTAGACACACACGATTTCTACTTCTTCCTCGAACGGATTTCTGAACCAGTGCGGGATACCTTTTGGAACAAAAATGGCGTCGCCGGGACCGACCTCGTGCTCCACATCCCCCACGCCAGCGAAGGCACGACCTTTAATCACATATTCAACTTCCTCCGCGTTCTGATGTATGTGTTTCATGTGAGCACCTTCATTTGGGCCAAACACCGTTCGCATAAAAGCTAGTTCCTTGGAGCTCATGGTGTCTTTGTCAACAAGATACCTAATATCAACATTTTCGAATCCCTTAGCAACAGTAGGTTCA
>CAYYHL010000195.1:0-3807 GCA_964471775.1 uncultured Clostridia bacterium | reverse complement strand
CGCTTTCTTGTTGACCACCATCACATAGGTTGCCTGCATCCAGGGTACATAAACTTTTCTACCTCCCATAACTGAATAGTCTTCCAGCGCACTGATAAAGGTTCGACCAGGCAGCCTGACATCAGCAAGATCGTCGAACAGACCCTTTGCGTTCATCAGATCAAGCCCGCTGTGTAGCTCACCGACAACCGATACAGCAACCTTTGACGCAGCAACCTCAGCGGAGAGGCGCATAAACATATCGACGTATGTCGGCATAGCTATGAACTCCACTGCAGTTCCCGTTTCATCGGTAAAGCCCTTAAGCAGTACACCTTTGGCAAACTTTTGCTCTTCTACCGGCACCATCTGGGTGGACATAAAATTCAGGGCTCCCTCTGCCAAGACGGCCGACATCAACACCAAACTTGCAACCAGAACGACAAGAAGCTTTTTAGACATTTGAATATCTCCTTTTCCAGATTTCTTATCTGTGCCTCAAGATAATATATTCTGGTGTGGTTATCACCCCCCTTTCTAGGAGAATTTGGTCTCTCGACAACTACTTTGCCACCTCCCTTCAGCGATTGGCTAATTTCAGCATACCCCCGTTACATCCACTTAAATCCTTGCTCTTCTTGCAATCCTCCTTATCTATCGTTAACTCAGATTCACTAATTCTCTATGGTTTCTTCGGACATTGCTCCAACGGTCTCTCGGCTAAATGATTTTGCCCCACAGGAGTCCCTCACAACTAGTCTCGGTTCCAAGACTATATGGCGAGAAATCTCTCTTTTCTTATGAATCTTCTCCACAAGCAGCCTGACAGCCATTTTCCCCATCTCTTCTTTTCTCTGAGCTACTGTGCTCAGGGGAACAGAGATAAATGGAGCTATCTCATCATCATTGTATCCCACCACGGCTATATTGTCCGGTACATTCAATCCTACCTCCCTGATAGCCCTCAGAGCTCCAATGGCTGTGGGATCATTTACAGCAAAGAGAGCAGAAATCCCGGGTTTATTGTTCAAAAAGGATATCATAGCCTCATGGGCACATTTCTTTGGTCTGCTCAAGTCCTTTTCCGTTTCGATCATCTTTCTAAATCCGATACCAAATTCACCAAGCGCCTTTTCGTATCCCTTAATTCTGTCTTGGATCGAAGTACAAGGAGCTTCCGGGCCGCTAAGAAGAGCAATCTCCTCATGACCTAATTTTATCAGATGTTTTACCGCTACATAGGCCCCTTTCACATTATCAGTAGTTATCCTGTCGCCATCTATCCCCGGGAGATATCTATCCACGAAGACAAAAGGGATTCTTTTCCTCAAACGCTGATAGTATTTTGCATCAACATTGTGCGAGGAGGGTATTATTATTAACCCCTCCACTCTTCTTTCCCTGAACAGGTTAATGAGCAACTTCTCTTTTTTGCCTTCACCGTATGAACTACCCAGGATTATACCGTAACCATTGGCGGTTGCCTCATCTTCAATAGCATGGAAAATCTCAGAGTAGAATGTGCCCCCCATAAAACTGGGAAAGATCAAGCCGATAGCGGCCGATTTCTCCAATCTTAGCCCTGCTGCTAATTTGCTTGGTTGAAAGTCCAAATCCTCCGCAGCTTTGAGCACCTTCTTTCTGGTCTTCTGAGCCACAGGATAGGAACTGTTGTTTAGTACCCTCGATACAGTGGCGATAGAAACTCCAGCTAACCTGGCTACATCCTTAATGGTTACCCACATTTCAAGGCACCTAGCATTATAGTAAACGTTTACTATATTATAAAGAAAATACACCTACTGTCAAGATGAGTGTGTACTTTTATCTGGAGTTCCTGTATAGTTTATCATCCTGCTCTTCATCAAATATCCTTGTGGCGCGAAGCACGAGATTTGCCAGAGCTGGTCCGAGAAAGCGGCAGGCGATTTTCCTTAGCTCACAAAGGCTGCAACACAGAATGGGAACATCTGGGAAAAAGATATTCAGTGCTACCTACTAGCTAGCTCAGCTAGACATCAGGACGGCTTAGGATATAATATGCATGAGTCCCAATTGACATCAAATCTTATCATCACCTATAGATCCTGGGAGCTCCAACAGACTTGCCAAACTTTGAAAAGAGGAAGTCAAGATGTGTAAGTTTTGCGATGTCATAGCCGGCAGGACAAAGAGGGACATTCTATTCCAGGACTCGTGGGTGGTGGTTTTCCTGGGTAGGCCACATCATCTTGGTCACACTCAGGTTGTCCTGAGGAGACATAAAGAGGATCTAACCGCTCTCTCAGAGGAAGAGCTGCATGCTTTCGTAGATCACATGGTTATGGTCGCCCGGGTCTTAGAGAAAGCGCTAAAGCCAGATAAGTTAAATTATGAGCTTTTTGGGAACTGGGTTCCTCACCTACATTGGCACATCTTGCCTCGCTTTAAGACTGACCCGGATTTCGGGAATCCTCCCGGCGAGCCTTTGAGAAGCCAGCCGTACACCCACAGAAATTTGACTGAGGGACAGGTAAAGAGGATAAAAGATGAGTTGAAGAAGGTATGATGTTTCTCTCCCTTACTTTAACCTCTTAACGTAGACCCTGTACTCTCCTTCGCTTTCTTCTATTCCCAGGAATTCATTTCCTGTCTGCCTGCACCAGGCAGGCATATCTTCCTTTATGCCTTCATCATCGGAGATGACTTCCAAAACCTCACCTCTCTTGAGATCCTTGATTTTCTGTCCTGTCTTCACGATAGGCATGGGGCAATATAGTCCTAGTGTATCTAAGGTAGCATCTGCCTTCACTTTTTTTCTCACCCGTATCTTCAAATGAAGAGGTTGATCTTCCCCTCTCTGGCCTCCCCCAGGTAGGTTGCGACCCCGGCCAGTCTACCCACCTCGGTGATAAGATCCTCTCTCAAAATCCCCATCATCCCCATGGAGGTGGTGCAGGCGATAAATTCTACTCCCATCTCATGGGCCATACGGATCATTTCCTCCAAAGGAGGGGTTTTGGAATCCTTCATCAATTTCTTCATCATCGATCCACCCAGGCCTCCCATATTCAATCGCGAAAGAGGAAGCCTCTTCGCCCCACCCCGGTTAACCAAATTGAGCATCTTCCGTATCATACCCCTGGCTCTACTCACCTTCTTGTCTTTTCTTATCACGTTCAATCCCCAGAAGGTAAAGAACATGGTAACCTTCATCTCCATGGCAGCGGCACCCATTGCCAGGTTAAAGGCCGCAAGAGCCTTATCCAAATCTCCGCTAAAAACGATAATAGTTATCTTTTCCGCCATTCTTTATCGCGCAAAAGCTAGTCTTTGGGCTCTCCTCGACACTACGGACAAAAGAGGACCCCTCCCCGAATAGCTTCCCCACATTGCTTGGAAAACCTTACTTTCTCGCAATAGTCGGGGCAAAAAGAAAGGGACTTTTTCCTTTTGGATCTTACCTTTTTGCCCACAGGAACCTGGACTCATGCGCTCATATTCTATAGCAAAAGCGATGACGGTCAAGAAGAGAAATCGCCGCTGAGTTGGTTCACGACATGAGGTCTCTGCAATTGACAAATATCACATTTTTGCTATGCTTCAAACAGATATATAACCACTTCAACTACTATGAACGCTGTAGTCTACTCTCTGAATGAGGAGATATTGAGGGAGGCCCCTCCGAAAAAGCTCTCAACGGAAAGAAGAAACTTCCTAACTCCCCTAATGTCAACTACTTCCCAAGGAACCGACCCAAGCAGCTTTGTCTGTATCTGGCATTAAAGAAAAACCCAAAAAGTTTTCTCACAAATAGCTGCAAAGGGATATGCCATGGATCTTCAGCAG
>CAYYHL010000194.1:0-3812 GCA_964471775.1 uncultured Clostridia bacterium | reverse complement strand
TACTCTTTATCTTCTCCAAAACTTGAATTCCATCCAGCCCCGGCATCCTAAGATCGACCAGGGCAAGATAAAAAGTTTCCTGATCTATAGCCTTTATTGCCTCATAACCATCTTTTGCCGCTGTTACTCGATAGCCCTCTTTCCTTAAGATGCTTGAGAATATGGTTCGTACACTCATATCGTCATCAACCACTAAGATGTTTTTTTTGGTCACTTTGGAGGTTTTCCTCCGTCTTATTAGCTTCCGAGGATTGACTAACCCCTAATTAGTCCTCGGAGTTTGGAGCCGTCTTCTCCTAGGAAGATACTTCCACGATTGAGAATTTTTCCTGTTCCTGACCGATCTTGAAATGCCTTATTTCTCGTCGCAGGGACCTCTTTTCGTGACACCCAACTCAATAATTAGAAGTCGCGAAGACTGGGAATCATTGCAGGTTTCACCAGTATACCTAGAGCAACTGCTGTGCCGACTTCACGGAAAGCACTCCAGGGAGGGAGAAAGCATCGAGCGGCCTTGTTCAGAACGGCTTCCAAACTGATCCATTTGCCCCGTCTTGGTGCGACTATGCACCAGAGTGAGACAAATTCTCGAGTGGACGATACCTCTGTGGTAGAAGCTCATTTTGTGTGGTAAGTGCGGCAAGATGGTGCAAGTCTCATTCTCTCGTGGACTCATCTATCTTCTCAATAACATGGAACAGCTGGATCTCGTTATGCTGAGGAAAGGAAGATCAAGGTGGGCTAAATAAGGAGAATTGAGTGGAAAGGAAGGACCAGTACTCATCCTCCTTCATCAGGATCGTCTTCACAATCCAACCGTATTCTTTGCAGTAGATCGCACAGGTGTCCTTCGGCCATCTGTTGTCTCTCCAAGGCCAATTCTAGCTCGTGCTCTCTCACGAATCCCAGATCGACCAGAATTTTCCCTATCTTCCGTTTGTCGCTGACTTGAACCTTGAGAGCTCTTTCTAGCTGTTCTTTTTCTATCGACTTTGTCTCTAACAGATACTCCCCCAGGGATTTTCTTATCGCTCTGAGCCTTCCGTCTACAGCCAGAATGGGTAACTTCACCACAAACCTCGTCCCCTGGTTGGGGTCGCTTCTCACCTCTATTTTTCCCCCATGCAGAGACACGATCTCCTTGCAGGAAAACAGGCCTAGGCCCATTCCTTTCCTTTTGGTTGTTCTGAAGGGCTTGAACAAACTGTGATCCATGAATTCCTTGGTCATACCCTGCCCGGTATCACTGATTTCGATAATCGCCGCCAACGGCTTGTGTATCTTTCTGGTAACTATGGTGAGCTTTCCCCCGTTTGGCATAGCTTCTAGGGCATTAAGAATCAGGTTTTCAAACACTCTCTCCATGTTCTTCGCGTCTATCATCATTTTTGGCAGCTCAGCGTATTCCTCGGTAAATACCAGGTCCGGAAGATTTTTCAGACATAGTTTTTCCGCCGCCCCCTGAAGCAGAATGTTCACCGACTCTGATTGGAGCTCCAGCAAATGAGGCCGGCTGGTTAGCCGGGCTACCAAGTCCTCAGTCTTCTTAATGGTATCGGCGATAGTGACCCTCAAATCGGCTCGAAACTCGGGATCCTCATAGTTGCTCTTGACGTTGTCAAGAAGAAGAGATAGACCGCTAATAGAACCCTTGAGATCGTGAATAATTATGGAAGTTAGTCTATTGAAGGAGTCCAATTGCCGGGACTCGATGAGACTCTCGGCTAGTGAAGCATTTTCCAGAGCCAAAGCCGCCTCGTTAGCAAAGGTGGAAAATAGGTCTAAATCAGCCTCAGTAAAGCTTTTCCCAGATGTCGGACTCTCCACCGCCACGGCTCCCAAAAGTCCATTCTTGGCCTTCAGCGGAGCGCACATAATGGGGTCGGCGGTATTCGCTTCCACCGGCTTTTCTAACAACAAACCGTCGGTTGCATCTCCTGTCAATATGGGTTTGTCGTTCTTCATAACCCATCGGGCAATTCTCTTATGGGCGTTTGTGTCAATATCTCCTCCCTGAGATGCCTTGAGGTCCAACTTCCTCCCCCTACCGTTAGTCAAGAAGAGGAGGCCATTTTTCGCATTAGCCAGGGAAGTGGCTATCCTAACAATCAAATCCAGTTTGTTTTCCAATCCTAGAGTGGAGATCAAGACTCTACTTGCCTTGTTCAAGGCGGACAGGCCCAATACCTTCTTTCTCAGCTCCTCCGTGGAGATACGTAGTTTTTTCTTGACCTCTTCCAGTTCCTTTCTGCTCTTCTGAAGATCATCCCTCACTCGATTAAGAGTATTGGCCATTTGCTCACTACTGTTGACCCGACCTTTCCGGGTCTGATCGACACTTGGCATGCTGCGAGCACTGCTGGTAAGCTGCCGGAGTGAATGACTGATCCTCCTGCCAAACATGACCACCACCGTTACTGCGCTCAAAATGGGCCGGGTAGTGTTCCTTGCCGCTTGAGCTAGCTCGCGGTTAAGACTATCCAGGTAGAATCCCACTCTTGCCACCTCCCATTTTCGGGTAGAACAGGCTAGGGCTCTTTTTGAGCTATGATATGTTCCAAGAGCCCTATACAGGCGGGGTACACCTTCTCCAAACCCACCAATTCATACATCTTGACGAATCTCGAGACGCCTGATTTTTCTTCGCAAAGTGTTCCGATGGATCCCTAAAGACTTTGCGGCTCTAGTCTGATTCCAGTGGTTCAGCCTTAGGGTTTCCTTGATCAATTCCCTTTCCGCCTCAGCCAGTGGAATAGCTGTAGAACCCGGATTAGCCCTTGATCCTAGGGGTCTGTCCTTCGGCTTCAAACAAATATCACTCGGACGGAGTGTCTCTGCCTGTCCCAGGACGACAGCCCTCTCAATGCAGTTTTCCAGCTCTCTTACATTGCCCGGCCAATCATAATCCACCAGTAGATTCAAAGTCCGAGTTGAGACTCCTTTTGTCTTCTTGTTGTTCGCCCTATTGTACTTTCTTATGAAATGGCTCACCAAAAGAGGGACGTCCTCCTTTCTCTCACGCAAAGCAGGCAGATACATAGAGACCACATTTAGACGATAGTACAGGTCCTCCCTAAAAGCTTTCTTCCCCACCAGTTCTTCCAAATCCTTGTTGGTAGCGGTGATAACACGAGTATCAATCTTTGTCAGCTTGGTGCCGCCTAGTCTCTCAACGGTGCGCTCTTGAATGACCCTTAACATCTTAGCTTGCATGGCGAGACTCATGTCCGCAATCTCGTCAAGGAAGATGGTCCCCCCAGAGGCTAACTCAAATTTCCCCAGTTTTGTGGTAGTTGCGTCGGTGAATGCTCCCTTCTCGTACCCAAAAAGCTCGCTCTCCAGAAGACTTTCAGGTATGGCAGCGCAGTTCACCGGGACAAAAGGACCTCCTGCCCTTTCACCGGTATGGTGAATGGCCCGGGCCACGAGTTCCTTACCAGTACCACTGTCACCTCGCAGGAGAACCGTACAATTGGCTCGGGACAGCATTCCGATCATGCCAAAGATTTGCCTCATAGGCTTGCTCTTACCCACGATGCTGGCAAATTCAGATCCTTCCTCCTCGGATAACAAGAATTGGCGTTGAATCTGACGCTCCACATACTGTCGGTGGAGAGCCCTCTTGAGGACGACTCTCAGCTCCTCCAAGTCAAAGGGTTTAGAGAAATAGTCATAGGCACCCTCATGGATGGCCCTTGAACAGGTATCTTCTTCTTTATCCCCGGTCAGCACAATTACCTTGGTTCCAGGCTTGACCCTTCCGATCTCCTCCAGAGTCTTCATTCCTTCTTCCGGAGTATCCACCGCAGGAG
>CAYYHL010000193.1:0-3820 GCA_964471775.1 uncultured Clostridia bacterium | reverse complement strand
ATCACAGGGAATTATTGGGGGAAGTGGAGGAGGAATGCGTTGCTCAGTTCTTTATTTACGGAACGACCCTGGGCCAGGACTGGATGAGATAAAGAAGTACTACTAGTTTGGTTGGTACTGCTGTATACTCTTTTGGTGCAGGGACGATAAGTCAGGGAAGAAAAGAAGACATCGTATGAAAAAGATAATGTGCGTTGATTATGAGTTTTGTACGGGATGTACTACTTGTCAGATGGTATGTTCTCTAAGTCATGAAGGAGAATGTAGCCCTAAAGAATCTCGCATTCATATTGTCAAGAATGAAGAAAAAGCAACATATATTCCCGTAGTTTGCAAACAGTGTGAAGACCCAGTGTGTCTCACCGCTTGCCCGGTAAGTGCTATCCATAAAAACTCCAAAACAGGAGTTGTATCCGTTGACCAAGAGCTATGTGATGGCTGTGGTATGTGTATAACATCCTGTCCATATGGAGCAGTTAGTCTTTATCCAGATACTGGGGTAGCATTTGTCTGTGATTTGTGTGGAGGAAAGCCTAAGTGCGTTGATTTTTGTCCCACCGGAGTACTGCGCTACTCTGCACCGTATCGGTTCGCAGCCGCCAAGAGAAGAAACGTAGTAAGGCATACGATACAAACCATACTGAAAAACAGGGACAGTTCGAAGGATATTGAACATGAGTAAGCCTTCTGGATGGGCTGGCAGAATTCTCTGGATTGATCTCTCAGAAAGAAAGATTGGTAAGAAAGCTTTTCCTCGGAAGTGGATGAGGGAATACATCGGAGGTCGGGGTATCAATTCCCGCACGTTATATGATGAGCTAAAACCGGGCACCTATCCCTTTGACCCTGAGAATCCCCTCATATTTGCAGTAGGGCCTTGTAGTGGGACTCTGACTCCTGGCAGTGGACGAACCACAGTTACTTCTCTGTCTCCTTTGATGGTGGTAGGGGAGGACAAGCCCGGTCTCGGGGATTGTAATTTTGGAGGATTCTGGGGACCGGAGCTAAAATATGCGGGCTACGATCAGATAATTGTTACCGGAAAAAGTGATCACCCTGTATACGTTCTCATAGATGATGGGAATGTAGAAATAAAGGACGCCTCTCATCTTTGGGGTAGACCAATAGATGTAGCTGACAGATGCATAAAAGAGGAGATAGGAGACCAAGATGTTCATGTCGGATGTATCGGTCCTGCGGGAGAAAATCTGGTAAGATTTGCCTGTATTATATTTGAGCTGGCCCATGCTGCTGGAAGAGGAGGTATGGGAGCAGTAATGGGGTCAAAGAATTTAAAGGCGATAGCGGTAAGAGGATCGGGGGCAGTGAACGTAGCCAAGCCACAAAAATTGGAGCAGCTAGCCAAAAAGGCAGCTGAGGCAATCTCAGTAGATATGAACTATCCCATATGGAGTGTGTATGGTACACCAGGCTTGGTAGAACTAGCGAACGAATACGGATTTCTAGTCACTCGCAATTTTCAAACTGGTGTGTTTGAAGGAGCTGATGATATTGGAGGCTGGGACTTTGTTAATAAGTACTCGGTTAAGAGCAAGGCCTGCCACGCGTGTCCTCTTCACTGTGGCCACTACTACGAGATAAAAGAAGGCCCGTACAAAGGAGTTTCTGCAGGAGGATATGAGTTTCCAGCAGTTAATGTAGGATCAAGAATTGGTAGTAGAGATCTTCCCGCCATGCTCTATGCCTGGGAACTGTATGATACTCTAGGATTAGATGCTACTTCCACCGGTGGGGTCATTAGTTTTGCTATGGAGTGCTATGAGAAGGGCCTGATAGATACGAGAGATGCTGACGGTCTCGAGCTTACCTGGGGTAACGCAGAGGCAATGCTTGAGTTAGTTAAGAAGATAGCTTACCGGGAAGGAATTGGTGATTTGTTGGCTGAAGGTTCTTATCAGGCGGCAAGGAAAATAGGTAAGGATGCGCTAAAATACGCCATGGTCACCAAGGGTGTAGAACACATAGAATTTGATCCTCGAGGAGTAAAAGGATGGGGCCTGGCCTATGCGGTGAGTAATCGAGGGGCAGATCACTTGAGAGCACTCTTGGGAGGAGAATTTGGCATTACTCCCGAGCAGGCCAAAACTCTCTGGGGTGCACCCGAGGCTGCCGATAGACTTTCCACCAAAGGGAAAGCTAGAATGGTGAAGTGGCATGAAGACAATCGGGCAGTTGTGGACTCGTTGGAGATATGTAAATTCCTTGCCCGGACAGCACTAATTGCCCCTCGCTGGTTTGTGGATTTCATGGATGCAGTTAGCGGGGTAAGGTTTAGCGAGGAACAGATTATGAGGGTGGGAGAGAGAATTAACAACCTAGAAAGAGCATTCAACGTACGCCAGGGGTTTACTTCGAATGATGACACGCTACCAGAAAGGTTCTTAAAAGAGCCACTTCCTGAAGGACCGAGTAAAGGACAGATATGCGAGCTCCAGCCCATGCTGGAGGAATACTATCAGCTTCGAGGATGGAGCACTAAGGGAGTTCCCACAAGTGAAAAGCTGGAAGAGCTGCATCTTTCTAACATTGCTGATGAGTTAGGCGCATAAGGAATGTGAAGTTCTTGAAGAGAAAAGAGAATGGCAAATATCACAGTGAAATACCTGTTCAGCTTTCGTGAATTGCTGGGAAAGCGTCATGAGACTGTGCAGATAAGAAATCCTACTGTGGAAAAGGTCTTAGAAAGACTATTTGCCATATATGGCGAGGAATTTAGGCAAAGAATTGTTGATGCAGCAACAGGAGAGGTAAGGTTTACCGCTGCCCAACCTCGAAACGTTTTGTTTTCTCCTAAAGCAGGTCACATAAGGAAGGATTCTCTGAAAACAATTAGGATCATCGTAAACGGGCGCCTTGTCTATAACATTGGTGGTATCGGTGCGAAGCTAGAAGAAGGGGATGTCGTTACCATTTTTTAAGGTCAAAGATAAACTGTTACCTCCCATATCCTCTTACGAGAAGGGCAGGGCGTATCTCCACTTTCATCTCCCTCCAGATTCTCTCTTGTCTCCATAACATGGACATTCTTTCATTGGAAAGAATCCTCTGGCTGAAAGAAAGATTGTTCTTGGCACTCGAGGGGCATTGCATATTCTGAGGCGACAGCTGGTGTGGAATGCTTTAGCAGGCGAACTGCGACAAACATGAGTGTCACATCGGACAGAACTCACCCTGTCTTGGCGCACATTTTTTAGCCAGGTTATGGTAGTAAGCGGTCTTCATGTGCATCGCCCCGGTTCATGACGGGGTCACTGCTGGAAGGAACTCTTCCGCACTGCCGGAATACTGGACGCGGCTACGATAGGGTAGGTAATCCCTCGCAAAAGAACGATGTGTCCGGACACCGGGCACCCCTCCTGAATCCTTACTCTCACTGCTTTTTCGACAAGATGATGAAAAAAACGCACACAAATGAATCATTCCCCGGCATACTGCCGATTTTGATTGAACGGTCTTGCACCGAAAGGATTTCGGGATAACTCCTTGCGTCAAATCATCACCTTATAACTCGCCCAAAACTATAGCCCGAAAAGTCTCAAAAGCTATTTAAACTGGTTATTTGACGCAGGATCATGGAAAGCAAACTAGTGTTTATTTCTCTTTTTCTATCGTGTATTTCTTTACAAATAGTCCTTATTTGCTACAATAAAAATGCGCTATGAGATAGTTGGGGATCGCCGGCAAAGAACTGGACCTTTGATAACTTGCAAGAGCTCAAGAGGGATATAATCGACAAAGGCAAACTATTCGAAAGGATGGGACGCAAAACCGCAGGCCTTCTAACAAGGCGGCTGGGTTA
>CAYYHL010000192.1:0-3821 GCA_964471775.1 uncultured Clostridia bacterium | reverse complement strand
AAGGCATGGGAGAGGGTATCCTCGTCAGCAAACTCCAGGTCCCCTCCTACCGGAAGGCCCATCCCCAGGCGAGTTACCCTGATGCCCCGCTTCTTAAGTAGTTTGGCAATGTAAAGAGCCGTTGCCTGTCCGTCCGTATTGGGGTCAGTAGCCAGAATGATCTCTCTTATCCTGTTGGTCTTTACTCTTTGCATAAGCCCCCTGATATTCAAGTCCTGAGGGTTCACCCCTTTTGTGGGAGAAATAGCCCCACCGAGGACATGATAGAGACCCTTAAATGTTCCTGCCTTTTCAAAAACGAAAATATCCCAGGGCTCCTCCACCACACAGATAACTGATTTATCTCGTGTCTTATCCCGGCAGACCGGGCAAGGATCAGTCTCGGTGATATTGCCGCAGATAGAGCAATACTTTGTCTTGTCCGTAACTTCCCTTATAGCCTCAATGAGTCTTTTTCCATATTCTTTGGAAGTTCTTGAGATAAAGAAAGCCAGACGCTGGGCCGATTTCTCTCCTATACCCGGTAGGGTGCTGAATTCCTTGATCAGTCTATCAATAGATTTTACAGAGTACATGGGTTTATCTCCTCACGAGCCCTCTCGCTTGATGGAAAGCAAGAGCTAAAGATTCTTATCCCCAACTCACGGGGATTCTAAGGGTCCCTTTATTCTTGTCTTCAAATAAAAGATAGTCGTTTTCTTTGCCAAATTCATAAAGCTCCTTAACCAGCTTAACATCATGACTGCAGTACTCGGCAAGTTTATCCGTCCTGCCTTCTCTAAACCAGCGTACCGCATCCAGACCGTTACCGATTTTCCCATAGCCCAGGGTAGCTTGAGACAGTCGCTCCAGACTCAATGGAAAACCCAGGTACCTCATCACAACTTCGTGTATGTCTAAAGTTGGAATTTTTGCATCATCAAAATCCGTGTAATAGCTAAGCACCCGGTAATCAAACCTCTTTACGTTAAAGCCTACGACTAAATCCTTCGTCAAAAGCTCGTCCAGTAGTTCCTTAATTCTGTTTTCCGTAAACAGTTGGAACTCATCGCTTCTGAGACTGCAGGTCACCGCAACTGATACCCTCATGAGATGGCTTCTCTCCCATCCTCCTACTTCTTCGGCAGTCTTCTGCGTCTCAAGATCAAAGAATACAATGTCTTCTGCCCGGCCGGTGCTCCTGTTTCCTGGGCTCTTACCTTTCCCTGCGAGAGCTAATTCCTCAATAAACTCAACGGTCCTGGACTCTGTCGACAACAGATAATTCAAAAGGAAAATAGCTCCTTCCTTGTCCAATGGCTTATTGCCGCTGCCGCATCTTGGTGATTGAATACAGGAAGGACATCCTCTCTGACACCGGCAACTCCTGATGAGTTTGAGAGTAGTCTGAAAAAGGTCTCCCGGAATGTCGAATGCTCTTTCAGCCAGACCCACCCCTCCGGGGTAGGCATCGTAAATAAAGATAGTAGGGGTGCGAGTCTGGACATGAAAGGGGAAAGAGTAACCTCCTATGTCTTGCCTGTCACAAGGGACCTTTAAAGGAAAGATTGCTATGGTGGCGTGTTCGGCAGCATGTAGCGCACCGGCAAAGTCATGCCCTTTCGCCGAGGCAAGTTCACCTGAGTTCGAGGGTAGCTCAAACCAGAGCGAAACCGTCTCGAAACTTCTTTTTGGAAGGCTCAGAGAGTGTTCACTGATTAAGGTTCGATCTTGTTTCCGATACTTTTCAAAGCCTGTGACGTGCTCAGTTACTCTCACCTCCCCGAGACTCACTCTTGAGGCTCCCACCTTCTCTGTCCTGAGAGCCTTCAAGATTTCCACTTCTTCCCAGGAGCTTGTCTGAGTGTAATAATCAACGCATCTTTTACGAGCATAAACGCACCTTGTAGATTGGTTCAGGTGGACTATTTCATACTCTTCTGATCGGTGAAGGTATATGGCCCCGGGGTGCGATTCATGATAAAGTCGGGTCTCATCCACATCTCCAACTGTCCTCCCAGTCTCGAGGTCAATGATGCTATAAGCCTGGCCAATGGAGCGAATATTGATGTCTCTTTGAGGGTACTTTTTTCGAGGATACCACTTTCTTCCTTCCTTATCTTTCAAAAGCTGACCCTCCTTCTCCAGCGAGGCAAGGGATCCGGAAAAGTCGTCTCCGTAGATTATTCTATCAGTTCTGGACAGAGGATGCTCCGCCGCTGCACAGGGAAGATGCTCGTGGGTAATAGGCTTATTTTCCAGGTTAATTATCATCTTTTCCCACCCTCGGGAAAAAAAGTCTTGTGGATGATGAATAAGATATTGATCTAAGGCATCATCCAAGCCTATCATTATGATAAGAGCATCTTTTGTGCCCCTTCCGACTCTGCCACTTCTTTGCCAGGTGCTGACAATTGATCCGGGATAGCCTAAGAGAACACAGCAATCCAGCTCTCCCACATCTATGCCGAGCTCCAGGGCGCTGGTTGAAACAACTCCAGCAAGTTTCCCCCCAAAAAGATCGGCTTCAATCTCTCTTCTTTCAGAAGGAAGGTAGCCTGCTCTGTAGGAAGCCACCTTTGAGGCCAGATCCGGGCGTTCTTCCTTGATCCAGGAGGATACAAGTTCAGTTATTCTTCTGGCCTTGGTGAAGAGGATTGTCTTAAGACCGCAGTCCAGACTCTCCAGAAAAACGTTGGTTGCTTCCGTGTAAGAACTTGCTTCACTCTCCCAGAGGACAAAGTACTTCTTTCCAGAAGGAGCCCCGTTCTTTTTCACCGCTCGAAATTCCTCTCCAGTTAGATTCCGGGCAAATTCCTCAGGGGTATCTATGGTAGCGGAGGATGCAATGAACTGAGCTTTGCTCCCGTAGAGAGCGAGAATTCGTTTCATTCTTCTCATAATATGGGCGACATGAGTTCCAAAAACACCCCTATATGTATGAAGCTCATCGAGAACGACAAAGCGAAGTTTAGAGAGGAACTCCCTCCACGCAGAATGAAAAGGCAAAATCCCCATCTGGAGCATGTCAGGATTTGTAAGGACAACATGAGGCGGGCTCCTCTTAATCTTCGCCCGCCTGGAGGCAGAAGTATCTCCGTCGTAAATGTCAGCTGTTATCTCTAGATCCTTAGATAACGGAGTGAACTCCTTAATGCTGGCTAGCTGATCCTGAGTTAGGGCCTTGGTGGGAAAAATGTAGAGAGCCCGTGTCTCGGGGTCCTTGAGAACCGCCTCCCACACAGAGAGGTTGTAAATGAGAGACTTCCCGCTTCCGGTTGCCGCAGTAACAATGACATTCCTACCTTCTCTAATGGCCTCTATTGCCTCCACCTGGTGTGAGTATAGATTTGGAATCCCCTGAGATGAAAGATAGGAGTTGATGGGTGGGGGGAAGGGAGCCTTTGGGTCGCGGAATTCAGCCTTCCGGTGAGGTATCTCTTCAACATGCACTATCCTGCTGGAGTAGCCAGGGTCGCGCTTTAGAAATTCAAGAAAATTTCTTACCCTGTCCATAAAAGGCTCCCTCACTGGTTATGTGTATGGTAGCCCTTTGCCAGGGAAAGGTCAAGCATCATTTCTTTGGGCTATCGTGGTGGGAAGAGGCTTTCCTTCTCTTTTAGCATGCATCTTTCTTAAGTCAAAAGCTTTATTGGCTATTACTGAGACAGCTGAGCCATGTTTTTGTACATACCCTTCTATCAAGAGAAGATCCGCTTCAAAGATATCTTTGGCACAGCTCTCTTGAGCCCGAGGAAAAATAGTAACATCGATGAGACCTTCCTCGTCCTCCAGAGTAAGAAAAACTACCCTCTGGCCACTTTTGGTAGGAGGAGTATGCA
>CAYYHL010000191.1:0-3852 GCA_964471775.1 uncultured Clostridia bacterium | reverse complement strand
GTTGATGTGTCCTCTCATAGGGGCGTTTGGGTTTTCGCCGAACAACGCCAGAAAGAGATAATGCCAGTGACTTATGAACTCCTCGGGGAGGGAAGAAAACTGGCAGACGATCTTAAAGAAGAGCTTTCTCTGGTTCTTCTGGGCTGGAAAATAGAGGAAAAAGTTAGCGAGTTGGCTCGTCATAGTGTAGACAAGCTCTATTTGGTGGAGGATCCTCTCCTGGAGCATTATTGCACGAACCTATATGCCCAAGCCCTGGTTGATCTAGTGAGGGCTGAGTATCCTGAGATCATTCTTCTAGGAGCTACCAGTCTGGGAAGAGATCTGGCGCCCCGGGTAGCGGCAAGACTAAAGACCGGCCTTACAGCGGATTGTACCGACCTCGCAATTGAACCGGAGGAAAGAAACCTGCTCCAGACCCGTCCCGCCCTGGGGGGTAACATACTGGCCACCATAATCTCACCTCGTCATCGTCCTCAAATGGCTACGGTGAGACCAAAGGTGATGAAAAGAGCAGAGCCTGATGGAAAAAATCAGATGAGAGTCATAAAAATTAAGCCTGATCTGACTTCTCAAGGTCAGATGGTGAAGATTCTCGATCTTATTAGAGAAGAGAAGAGCGTGGCGGATCTGCAGGAAGCGGAGATAATTGTCTCGGGTGGCCGTGGATTAGCCAAGCCGGAGAATTTTTCCCTCATCCGGAGATTGGCTGATCTGCTGGGGGGAGCGGTGGGAGCTTCCCGAGCCGTGGTGGACGCCGGATGGATTCCCTCTTACCATCAGGTGGGACAAACAGGAAAGACCGTTCAACCAAAACTATACGTGGCCTGCGGTATTTCGGGAGCTATTCAGCACCAGGCAGGAATGAGAAGCTCTGAGACAATTGTGGCGATAAATAAAGATCCTGGTGCTCCCATATTTGACATTGCCACCTATGGCATTGTCGCTGATCTTCACAGATTTCTTCCCGTGTTCATAGGTAAGCTGGAAAAAAGAGAAAAAGCCACAGTCTAGATAGGAGATTCATTATGTTCTCCCGTAGTTTGAGTGAGAAAGAAACAAGAATGACAAAGGTCATCAGTCAATTTGTTAGAGAGAAGCATTCCAGGTGCCTCGGTCATGATTATTGCTCATGTCCTGCAAGTGACAAAAAATGCTATTGAAATCGGCCAAAAGATTTCTGAAAAAGTTCATCCCTTCATTCTCATCTGTGGAGCTCTATTCCATCAGCAGACTTTTTATTTCCTGGGTGAGTTAAGGAAAGCCCCCACTGAGCGAAGCGTAGAGGTAGGAAAAATTCCTCTTCCTCGAGGGAGTTGAGGTCGGCCATCTCAAAGAAGTGCTCGCTTAAGATTCTCAAGAGGGTCTGATGGACAGAGAAGAGTTTCTTCGGGAAGCTGAGAGACATATTTTCTCTATGGGTTTATCCGATAGTGGAAGTAAGCTATGCCGGGCCAATATGAGGTATGGACTGGCTAAGATTCACTGGTGGCAGGAGAGCCTTGGAATGTCTCCCAAGGCAACCTTTATTGCTACCCCTGATATGACGGTTACCCGTAACCTCAGCCGGTGGCGGAGCGGTTTCGGCTATGGAGGTAAGATCAGTTGGGAAGGTGAGGGAGAAGATTTTGTTATCCTGGACACCAAGCCCAACGCCTGCGGGATGCTGGTAGGAGGCCTGAACTATTCTCCTGAAGAGAAGGTGGTTCTTTCGAATATTGAGAGTTTTCAGAGAAGCCGGGCTACCATGGAGGGAATAAAGATAAAATGGGATTTTCATAGGGGTAACCACTTTATAGACATCTTTTCAGTGAAGCCAACGAGCAAGGCAAAACTTCCTTCCTATATCTTCATCATCCACGGTTCTGCCAGCGAACTCAAGGGGAAAAATCCCACAGGGTGGGGTCTTTATTATGACGATGATTCGGCCCTTAAGAGGGCAGCCGAAGTCATCACAACTCCCTTTGGCCCTCTTCATGTTCTGGAGGGAGAGAAAGCAAGGAAATATTGGGAGTGCTACCAATTTGCCGACACTTTCTCCAAGAAAAGAAGGCAGCTGGTAGCCCAAAGGCTTTTTGGGCAGTTTAAGCTTCTTTCTAACGAGACCCACCAGGGACTCCTTGGCTGCAGTGAAATCCTGCTGGGGTGCCATTACATAAGCAATGAGGACGAGATCTACCCTCTAGCTTTGCGAACGGATCTGCCAGCTTACCTTCTTAAGGGGAAGAAGAATTTGGAGCCGGAAAGCATCGAGAATCTGGGTTTTGCCAAGAGGGCACGAGAGTTAGGAGTCTACCAAAGGTTGAGGAGAGCTAATGTTATTCCTCACGGAGGTGGTTATACCTTCCCACATATTCTCGACGTGGAAGAGACCTTAGAAATCGGGGAGAAGAGATACTTCAAGGCTGATGCAACCAATGACCGGGGAAAGGAAATCATCTTCGATGCTCGGGATATTCCCTATGTCTATCGGGGCAGAAATGTTCTTTTGAAGGTCTTAGAACTCGATCTCGGAGAAATAATAGCTAAACTCCTGCCTTTGTGCGTGATCAAGGTGTAGAGATGAGTTTCGTGGCTGACTTCCACATTCATTCCAAGTATAGTCGGGCAACCTCAAAGACTATGGATATACCACACTTGGCGGAAATGGCCAAGCTAAAAGGGATCAATTTGGTAGGGACAGGAGATTTCACTCACCCTCTTTGGCTCCAGGAGCTTAAAGCTTCCCTTATTCCCGAGGAAGGTGGTCTTCACGGATTTGGGGATACTCTGTTCGTTCTCACCACCGAGGTGAACAATATCTTCTACAAAGGGGGAAGAGGGCGAAAAATACATAACATGATATTCGTTCCGGATTTTGCAGTTGCTGAGAAGCTGAACCGGGAATTGGCAAAATTTGGGGAGCTTTATTCCGACGGGCGCCCTATACTGAAGCTTTCAGCGTCCGAATTGGTGGAGATTGTTCTAAAGGTGAGTGAAGATGCTTTTGTTGTTCCGGCTCATATCTGGACCCCCTGGTTTTCCTTGTTTGGAGCCAATTCGGGATTTGATTCCCTCGAGGAGTGCTTTGGCAGCTACACCAGGTACATCTCGGCCCTGGAAACAGGCCTGAGCAGCGATCCGGAAATGAACTGGCGAGTTTCCAGTCTGGACAAATTCACGCTTATCTCCAATTCAGACGCTCATTCTCCATCCCGACTGGGCAGGGAAGCCAATGTCTTTTCCGAACCCTTGACTTTCGACGAAATCAAGAAAGTTCTTGAGGGACAGGATAGAAAGAAGTTTCTTTATACCATTGAGTTTTTCCCCCAGGAAGGAAAATATCACTATGATGGTCATCGCCGATGTGGCATTTCCTTTTCTCCCAGTGAGAGCCGGAAACACAAAGACATCTGCCCAAAATGTGGTAGGAGACTGACCATCGGAGTAATGCACAGGGTAGAGAACCTGGGAGATAGGGAGGAAGGATTTATTTCCGAGGGAAGTATTCCTTTTAAGAGGGTCGTTCCCTTGGCCGAGATCATTGCGGAAGTCATGAATCAGGGTAGGGATTCCAAGGGGGTAGAGGATAGATACAGGGCTATCGTGGAAAGGCTGGGAGGAGAATTCAGGGTACTTCTGGAGGCGTCTCGTGAGGAACTCTCCACCTCAGTTTCTCCGGAAATCAATGATGCAATTATGAGAGTGAGAGAAGAGAGGGTGAACATAGAATGCGGCTACGACGGAATTTATGGGAAAGTGACAATATTGCATGAGCAGAAAAAAGATGAGCAGCTCGACCTGTTCTGACTTATACCCGTGTTCTTGACATTATTTATCCATGGGCTATAGTATACAGGGTGGAAGATTTCG
>CAYYHL010000190.1:0-3889 GCA_964471775.1 uncultured Clostridia bacterium | reverse complement strand
TGCCACACTCTTCCTTTGCCGGGAGGAAGACTGATACACCTAGGTTGATCAGGATCCCGGAAGTTATGTACATAACACCAATCATTGGGCACTTCTTTTTTTGCCGCAGCTTCCCTCAAGATTCTCTCTACCGTGCTTGTCCTTCCAGTGTCACTCAGGCCAGCCACATAGATGTTGTACCCAGGACTGTCAATATTTAGGCCAAACTCGATGGCCCTCACCGCCCGGTCCTGGCCTATCATACCCTCTATTTGGGGTACTGTTTCCGTGGTTTCGCACCTAAATCCCCTTAAGTCAAAGCTTCTCTTTAGCTTCTCAGGCGACAGCTCTTCGTGTTTTAGCTTCACCTTGGCCTCCTTTTGTCACTCTCTAAGGAGATCTTTAACAACTTCCTTAAGTTTTATCTTTGGCTTCTTTGGCTGATTCATAAGCCTTCATAACCTCCTCTACGAAAGAAGCCTCAGGATGAGCCCCCTCAAATCCAAACTCCTCATTTATCACCACTCTTGGGACCCCCATTACTCCGTATTTGCTCGCCAAGTGAGGAAACTCAGCTGACTCTATCATATCTGATGTAATGTAATCACTCTCCAGGGCAAGCTTATGGGCCATCTGGACTGCACCGGGGCAATAGGGGCAGGTAAGAGTGACAAATACCTGGATGTGTAGGGGTTTATCAATTCTACCTATCTTATCCTTTGACTCCGAAGATAAATCAGTGGACCCCGCGGATACCTCTACAATGCTAGAAACAAGAGAGTTAAATTCATATCCCCCGGGGATGCCAAAGAATCTGATTCCGTAGTCTTTCTCTCCTTCCACCACGACAGCCGGGATCTTGTCGATCCTATACTCCTGGGACCTTTCTTTATCCAGGGTGAAGTTATATACTTTCGAGCTAATCTTGGGAGAAAGAGAAGCTATTTCCTCAGTGAGTCTGCGAGTCTCCTCGCAATAGCGGCATTCAATCTTCTGGGTGAAATTCACTAACTTGACCTCGCCAGTTAGCTTCTTGAACTTTTCCATCACCTCATTTCTTACATCGTCCTTGAGTAAGACCATCTTTACCTCCCTTCTTGACCTACCTCGATCTTAACAAATATTGATAGGCAGTTAAAGTTGCCTTGGCTCCCTCTCCAGCGGCTATGATAATCTGCTTTTCGTGAACACTACTTACATCCCCGGCGGCGAATAATCCCGGAATATTAGTGCGGCTCGCGCAGTCTACTACGACCTCGCCTGCTTCATTGAGCTTCACCAAGGATCTCGCAAATTCCGAATTGGGAATCAGCCCAATCTCGATGAAGACTCCCTCTACGGATAGGCTCTTGGCCTCATCACCATCCACGGGTTCTATGACTACACTTTCCACCCTGTCGTCTCCTCTAATCTCATTTACCTTATGTTGGGGGAAGGTAGTTACTTTCCTCTCCCCTTCTATTTGCTGCACTAGGACAGGGTCCGCCATCCAGGTAGAAGCGATATCTATGAGATAGATCCTAGGGGCAATCCTGACCAAATCTAGTGCCGTTTCAAAGGCCGAGTTTCCTCCCCCAATCACGGCTACTTCTTTTCCTTCAAAAAAGGGAGCATCACACACACTGCAGTAACTCACCCCGCGCCCGATGAGTCTCTTTTCCCCTGGAACGTTGAGAGGTCGAGATCTTTTACCAGAGCCAATGATGGCTGTCCTACCCCTGAATCTCTTCCCGCCTCTGGTGAGGATGGAGAAGATTTCTCCCTCTTTATCTAATTTCTCAACCTCTTCCCCAATTTCTTGGTCTATGGAGAAGTGGCTCACCTGTTCTTTGAACTTATTGACCAGCTCCCTACCTTCAATGTATTGATAACCCATGTAGTTTTCTACCTCTGAAGTCAAGGCAACTTGGCCGCCCAGATCCTTGCTGATTAGCAGGGTTTTCAATCTTTTGCGAGCAGCGTACACGGCAGCAGTCATACCTGCCGGTCCTCCACCTACTATCATCAGATCATAAGTGAGCTCAGTCTTCCCGGTTGATTTGGCCTCCTCTTTTGAGAGAATGAAATCTAGCTCCATCAATCCCCCCTCTTATTCAGTTAAGTTGGGCACTGGCTTATTTTATAGCCAAAAAGAATCTGGAAGTCAATCAGCCAGAAGGTCTCTGGCAGGAAGAAACTCTGACTTTGCCCTGATAAGGCTCAAGATCTTATATAGAATTTTGGGAAAGTGTCTGCTATTCTCTGCTTGACAACCTATGAAGCTTCAAACTCCTAGTTCCGAGCGAAGGTGCAAGAATCTGAGCACGTCAGCTCGGCATAGAATTCCTTGAACTTTCCCTTCCTCCATTACCGGAATTTGACGGATGTCCCTACCGCTAAGTTTCGACAGGACTTCGTTACCGTTATCGTCTGGAGAGACTGTCTTCAGGTCTTCCCCGGGAGTCATAATGTCTTTAACCTTAGTCGAGGGTCGCTTCTCTGGCACCACAGTCTTAATATCCTCCAAGCAGACAATGCCCTTAAGGTCTCCAGCGTCAGAAACTAAGAAGGCTCTCTCTTTCTTCTTAAGAACATGATCTTCCACCAGCTCCTGAACACTAAGATCACTATTCACAGTGTCAAAGTCTGGATTCATCAGGTCTTTGGCTCTCAGGTCCTTGAGCATATCTTTCATGAGGACCTGCTGGTAGCCTCTGGTTGCAGCACTGTGAATGAACCAACCAATCAGAGCAATCCACATACCGTTGAGAAAGAAACCCCTGAGAATCTGCCAGACGCCGAAGAGTATCATAAGGAAAGCGATAGCCTGTCCAGCTATGGAGGCAACTCGAGTGGCCCGTCGTAAGTTCCCCGTAATCTTCCAAACTATGGCTCGAAGAATCCTACCTCCATCCATAGGGAAACCGGGAATCAGATTGAAAATACCGAGGATGAGGTTAATGAGAGCTAAGTAGCGGGTGAGGGCAGCCAGGGGTTGGCTGATATTTCGGAGCCAGTACCATAGGGCCAAAAAAATGAGGGCGATGCCTAGGCTGGATAGAGGACCAACAACGGCCATATAGAACTCCCGGGAAGGCTTTCTCGGCTCATCCTTAATCTCAGCGACTCCACCAAGGATAAAGAGAGTGATGCTACGAACCTCCTCTCCCTGGCTCAAAGCTACCAATGAGTGTGCCAACTCATGCAACAGAACCGAGGTAAAGAAGAGGAGGCTGGTAACAGCTCCTACCAGGAGATATTGCCAGAGAGGCCAATTTGCATATTGACTGGGGAAGTAGTAGCCAGCTAACATCCAGGTGACAAAAGCAAAAATAATCACCCAACTGGAATCAATCCTAATATCGATTCCGAACAAATGGCCTACACTCCATGAAGTCCGCATAAGCTACCTCCCTTCTTTACTTCAGTTTTTTGTACGCTGGTTCGGTTGCCCATCGTGCCCCCGCACAAGCTTTATTTGTGTTGTCGTCGCGACCCAGCTGGCTCAGCCCCAGAATGACCTCTTTTTCCGGATTTCATCCTCCGGATTGCCTTTCACGTGATCCGGGTGTCGTCTGGCGAGAGGCAGAAGGAGCTTCTTCACCCGGTACGCTTGAGGCCTTTTTTCAGATTTTTGGAGTACGAATTCCTAAGCACTTCCTTGCCTTATTCATCTTATTCGAAGATGCAACGATGTCAAAGAACCATACGCTCCATCGCCCTCAAAAGTTGACATCTAGAGAACTTGACGTAACATATGAACGTCTCAAATTAGCCAAAGGCAGGCCGGCCTTACTTCAATCGAACCAGGTGAGATGCGATGAGTGGCGCCAGGGGTATTTGCCGCTGGACCCTGTTCATTCTGCCCGAATGCTCCCAACTCTTGTCAACAAAAGCCCTCGTTACCGAACCCAAGCGGATGGAAGAGACA
>CAYYHL010000189.1:0-3903 GCA_964471775.1 uncultured Clostridia bacterium | reverse complement strand
CTGCAGTATTCAGATGTTGAAACATTGCTGATCAATGGAAGCATTGATTTTTCAACTCCTGCTGAAAGTGCCAGAAAGCTCTTACCCTACCTTTTTCCGGCCATTGTGGCTTACATCATAGCCCTGTTCTTGCTAGTCTTTGGATTAGCCGGTATACTACGGTCGGTGAGAAAGGAATAGACTAGAAAAAAGTAAGGAGGTGCTATCATGAAGGCAGGAAAGATTGTGCTTTTGGTCTTTGGCATCATCATACTCCTCATATCGTTAGTTCCTCTCTTGGCAGGGGGAGGCTTGATGTGGGCAGAAAAAGCCCTAAGAGATACTGAAGGGTTCTACACTACGCCTGCCATCCAGCTTGAGAAAGACTCCCACGCTATTGTGACCGGACATGCTAATATAGATCTGGGAGGAGACTGGGAGTGGCTCTCTTGGGGAAGACGTTGCGATCCGAGCGACTTCCTCACTCTCAAGATAGAGGGGTCCAGCAACGATCCTTCAAAACAGATTTTCATCGGAGTGGCCGAGGTATCGGATCTAGAGGCCTACCTCAAAGATGTTGAGCATGATGAGATCACCGATTTCAGAATCCGTCGCCCTAGTCTGGGTTACACCAACCATCGAGGCACATCGGAACCTGAAGCTCCCACCTCTCAAGCATTCTGGACAGCCTCAGCCCATGGTGAAGGAACCCAAACCTTAGAGTGGGGGATTGAGGAAGGCACCTATTCCGTTGCGCTGATGAATGACGATGGATCTCGTGGCCTTAACCTAGCCGCATCGGTCGGGGTGAAGGTACCCCCCGTAGTAGGAGGAATTGGCATAGGGCTTCTCGTTGTGGGCCTGGTACTCCTGGCAGTAGCGATTCTCATGATTTATCTGGGTGTACGAAGACCCAAGACTGCCAGGGGATGACCCGCGGCTGAGGTACATCTAGCAGGAAGAGCTGAGATTTGGCTTAACCTGCCGTCAGGAAGGCAATGAGAGAGCTTCGAATAGGCGGTGGATTCGGACTGAGCAGTGATGCGAAATTCTCCGGTGAACGAGGATTCATCGCATAGCCAGGGAGTTTCCTTTGCTCTCCGGACTCTTCGTTTGTAGACAGGTAGGGGTATGCGGCATGAAGGAAGGTGAAAAAGGAGAGAATCTGTCTGTAGTCATCGAAGTTTGAATCAAGGAGGCCATGAATATGAAGAAATACTGTGTACTCATCGCAGGTATCCTGTTTCTGCTGGTTCTCGCTGCCAGTGCGCTCGCTGTCCAACTCCAGGAAGTTGTGGAACGGACCTTTGCTCTGGCGGAAGAAGGATCCGTTTCCGTGGAGAATACGGCAGGAGAGATCCTCATCCATGCCTGGGATGAGGATGAGGTGAAGATGGTCGCTACCAAATGGGCACGGGCACTCACAGAAAAAAGAGCCGAAGAACTCCTCGAGGCACTCGAGGTCGAGGTAATCACCAAGAAGGACTCTCTAGACATCGATACCAACTTCCCTTGGTGGAAGCAGCTTGATCCTACTTCTTCGGTGAAGGTAGACTACGAACTTTGGGTTCCTCTCTCGGCAGAGACGAGTGCTGAATCGGTGAGTGGAAGTATTCAAGTAGTGGAAAGGGAGAACAACGTTTGGGTAAAGACAACCAGTGGAACTCTGGATATAGAAAGTATTGCAGGGGACGTAGAGGCGAAAACGACCAGTGGTGCGATTGAGGTGAGAGAAGTTGAAGGTGAGAGCATAGTCGTGGATTCAACGAGCGGGAAGGTCACGTTGGAAGAGGTCGAGGGAATCATGGAGGTTCACACCATAAGTGGTCGGGTGAAAATCACAAACTCCAAGGGGGTAGCAAAATCCGTCCGTACCATCAGTGGCGGTATCTGGGTGGAACTCGAAGAGGTCAGCGAGGCTGCGTCCAGGATGCTCCTCACTTCCATCAGCGGAGATGTTACCCTCCTTCTTCCGGAGGACATCTCAGCCGATATTGATGTCCAGACAACGTCAGGAAGAATCAGCTCTGAATTCAAAATCCTGGTTGAGGGCGAGATAGGAAAACGGAGACTCCAAGGAATCATTGGCGAAGGTGGCATCAAGATCACCCTCAAGACCACCTCGGGAGATGTTGCCCTGGAGAAGGTATGAAGGGCTCGGCAGGAGGCACTGTTCACTCGTTTTCCTGAATGCCCTGGCTCTCGCGACAAACCCGAGTCGAAGCATCCAGATCAGCTGGGGAGCCATGATGTCTCATCCGGGCTGAAGGGACTGAACCGTGCGATGGAGATCTCGTGACGAGGAGGTGATTAGAAGTGAGTGCTATAGGAGTCATTGCAGCAGTACTGGGAATTGTTGGACTTCTATTGATACTGGCGGGTCCTGCTTTTCACCTGCTCCCGGGATCAAACAACCTTTGGATTTTTTCTGCCTTAGCGTGCTGGATCGTTGGCGGGGTAATTCGGGGGTTTGTAAGGAAGGCAGAGAAGAAAGAAAAGAAGCAATAATGAAGATTTGGACGCAGTGTCCGATGCCCCGAGGCATCATCTTTGTCCGAAAAAGTGCCCTACCCTATCGTAGTGGCACCCTCGTATTTTTGGCAGTGCGGGAGAATTCGGCGATCCGAACACCGATGTTATTTGATCTATCATAGCAGCCTGCTGATCAGGAGGTAGCGTTACGCCAGCTGGGCTACTCCGGTAGAGCCATCGTACTACCTCAGATTAGACTTTTCAATACGCAGGTTCTCTTGGCTTGAATGATAGTGCACACTTTCTGATGGAGGAATTATGGGAATTCAAGGGTCAGACAAAACGGTAGACATCTGATTACCGGAAGGCAGCAAATACCTACTCTTGAAACCTTTCATGCAGCCGAGGCTACGGGATAGATGCTAGTCTGAGCAGTATGCGCCGAGCGCACCAGGCCCGTCCGTTTTTGGCGTAGATTGGTTCCAGTAACCCTCGCGGCTTAGGGCTAAATAATGTCGTAAGGTCTTCAGGACACTAACAAGACTTCTTCATCCCCTTTGATTTTGGCAAAAACGCAGTCAGCATTCGGAGTCTCAGCCTTGAAGAATACCAATGCTGAAGCTTCTCTATCACCTTTGGTGGTAAAAGGTGCATAATGCCAGATCCCCTTGCCCAGAATAATCATTTCGTCTTTTTTCAGGTAAAAAGCTTCTATGTCCTTGGCTCGCGGCTCATCTTGTGGATCAGTCAAGTCTCTTGACGGCGCAACTGCGAAGATGAGGTCTTTCCCCACCGGAACAAATATCTCAGGTGTTTCGAGATGGCGCTCCATCACTGGCAAGGTATAAGCTCTCGCCCTCACGGTACATACACCTATTTCAACCCTTCCACCTTCAATGTGGAATTGGGTGGATGTTCTCCAGAAGTCAAAATATTCCGCTGATACGAACGCTTTAGTAGGGTCTCGCGGGACTTTCACTACTCTGCCGTATTTTTCAAATACTTCAGGCGAGAGAATCCGAATACTCACCTCCATTTTTTTCCTCCTGTCAGAGGGCGGAGCAGTATGAGAAATGGCTTAGTGGTTTCATTTTGGCGTGGTATCTTGCCATGCATCCCTTCCACAAAGCGGAGAAGCCACCCCCTGGCACAATAAGATATATGCGAGGTAATATTCCGTCAAGTCCAAAAAAATCACCTACCAGGTCATCGTGACCAGTTGCAGTTTTCTTTGTGGTACTGACCAGCTCTTGGTGTTCTCTATTCGTAATTCTTCCGTTCTCTTTTACATATATCACTGCCTCGATCTGCCGCTCGCTCAATTCCGTTTTTCTCAAATTCTCCTCTGTGTAGATCTCTTTGTAGAAGCGTACGGAGAATCCACCCAGCTCTTCTTTGTATTCTGGCTCATGTAGTTCCATCTCTTTCATCCATTCAACCATCCGAACCATT
>CAYYHL010000188.1:0-3920 GCA_964471775.1 uncultured Clostridia bacterium | reverse complement strand
GTTCAATGTCTCCAGAGAAAAGGAAAATATCCTGAAGAACGAGAGCCATCTGAGAGCGAAGGGAAGCAGTGTCAAGTTCGCGAATGTCGACGCTGTCCATTAGGATTCTCCCCTTTCCTACCTCATAGAATCTAGAAAGAAGCCTGGTAATAGTGGTTTTCCCGGCACCGGTATGTCCAACTAAGGCTACCCTCTCACCTGGGTCCACGCTGAAAGATACATCCTTAAGGACCCATTCATCATCGTAAGAAAACCAAACATTCTGAAATTCAATCCTGCCTTTGGGGTGAGTGAGCTCCTTTCCCCCTACCTTCTCGGTCTTCTCACCCAGGAGATTGAATATGTTCTCAGAGGCGGCTATGGCCCCTTGAAAAATGTCGTATTTATCCGCAAGGTCTCTTATGGGACTAAAGAACATTTGAATGTAGGAAAGGAAGGCTACCAAGGCCCCAAAGGTGAAAGTGGTATTCATTACTCCTTTCCCTCCATACCAGATTAAAAGAGCGATGGCGGCAGAGCTCACGATTTCTATGACGGGTCTAAAAAGGGAATAGAGGACAAGCTGGCGAAGAGCCGCCAGGTAGTTTTCTCGATTTATTTTCTTGAACTTCTCAAAATTCTCCTTTTGCCGGGAGAAAAGCTGAATTATCCTCATTGAGGAAATGCTTTCTTGAGAGAAGGCATTAAGCTTGGCAATTTTCTTTCTTACAACTCTATAGGCATCTCTTGCTTTGGAGCGGTAAATGAAACTTATGTAGACGACCAGAGGCGTTAGAGCGAGAATTGAGAGGGTGAGTCTTACATTCATTCTGAACATTACAAAGAGGATTGCCGCCAAAAGGAGGATGTCTTTAAGACCGTTGACGAGTACAGCAGTGTACATCTCATTAACGGCGGCTACATCATTAGTAGCTCTGGTTACGAGCCTTCCTATCGGGTTTTTCTGGAGGAATGAGAGAGGAAGACGAAGAAGGTGCGAGAAAATGTCAATCCTCATTTGATACATTGTCTTTTGCCCGGTGTATTCAAGGAAATAAACGTAGAGGAGATTAGAAAAGAAGTTGAGGATGAGAATGAGGATGAAGACGAGGACAAGGAATCTTATCCCTTCCAGGTCCTTTTCCCTCACGATCCTGATGTCCTCTTTTTCCATCTTTTTGAGATCATCCGCGCGGGCAAAAAAAGATGAGTCCTTTTCACTGAATACCTCGGGGTATTTACTTAATGCCCGAAGAGTCTTTTCTCTCTCAGGGGGTTCTAGTCCTGAGGGATCCAGGAGAAAGTACCTCTCTTTTGAAAGGTAGCCACCTTCTTCCAGTAGGAACCTATCTTCTTTTTGGATTTTGGATAGATCCACTAAATAGGTTTCATCCGTGAGGTGTAGAAGATTCTGAGCGTATCCTTTCTTAACGGCCTCTTCAAAGAGTAAGTCCTTGCCAGAAAACTTCACTTTAACGTGAGAGGGAACAACGTAGCCATCGATAGCTAGCCTTGTAATATACGGTAGAGAAATACTGAAAATGGTTGTAAGAATGAGAAGAATGACACAAATAACAAGGAGGAGTTTGTAAGGTTTTAGATACCGAAGGAGCTCACGAAGCAGGCCGGAATCGTAAATCCTCTCCCCTACCCTGCTTTTACCGAAAGATGAGAACCACCTCTTAATCATAGCCTAGGATATCCCTTCTAGATATTCCAGCTCCTCTCGAGCTATTCTTTGTCTTTCGAAGAGGCTCGCATAAATCCCGCCGCGGTCCACGAGCTCAGCATGAGTCCCCTTCTCCACAACTCTTCCTTCATCTAGAACAATGGTAGAATCGAGATCCTTGACCGCAGAAATCCTTTGAGAGATGATGAGAAGAGTTTGGCCTTGCATGATGCCCTTGAGGTTAGCGAGGATTGCCTCTTCTGTCTCTACATCCACGGAAGAGAAAGCATCGTCAAGAATAAGGATCTTTGGCCTCTTTACCAGTGCTCGTGCTAAAGCAACCCGTTGTTTTTGTCCGCCGGAAAGAGTGATGCCCCGCTCTCCCACGGGAGTATCAAAACCTTCAGGAAACTGGGTAATTTCCTCATAAATCTTTGCTACTTTCGCTGCTTCCAGGATTTCTTCTTCCTCAGCCTCAGGATTTGCAAAGGCAATGTTTTCTCTAAGCGAGGTGGAGAATAGGACGCTTTCTTGAGGTACCACCCCAATAGCTTCCCTAAGACTCGAAAGAACAATCTTTCTTATATCAACCCCGTCAATGAGAAGACGTCCGGGAGGAGGATCGTAGATCCTCGTTAGGAGCTGAATCAGAGTGCTCTTTCCCGACCCCACTTTTCCTACAATGCCAACTTTTGCCCCGGGGTCGAGGAGGAGATTTACATCATTCAAGGCCAAGTCTTTCCGGCCAGAATAGCCGAAGGAAAGGTGGCGGCACTCTATCTTGCCACGGATATCCAGCTCCAACGCACCTTTTTCATCTTTTATTTCGGGAGAGGTGGAGAGAACCCTATTTATCCTTCCCATAGAGGCCATTCCCCGTTGGGTAATGTTGATTATCCACCCTATAGCCATGAGGGGCCAGGTGAGCATTCCGAGATAGGTAATGAAAGCTACCAAATCACCCAAGCTCACTTCCTGAAGAATTACTTTGCTTCCTGCAAATAGAACAACCAGGGCAGTGCCCAGGCCCCCAATGAGCATGATAAGAGGAAAGAATATTCCTCTTATTTTTGCCAGGGACATGTTTCTCTTAACGTATTCTTCGTTGACTTTGGTGAACTTTTTCACTTTCCCCTCTTCCTGGACAAATGCTCTAATCTCTCTTATCCCGGATAGGGATTCTCTTACTGTCTCTGTAATAGTAGAAAAACCCTCCTGTACTCTCTCAAAGCGATCGTGGATGTACCTACCAAAGACCAGGACAATAACTGCGATGGAAGATAGGGGTAGGAAAGTGTAAAGGGTGAGTATGGGACTTATGTGGAGCATAAAACTCAAAGAGAATACAAAATAGAAGAAGGCATCAAATGACGCTAGGGTTCCCCTGCCGGTAGCTATTCTTATAGCGTTGATATCATTGATGGAGCGAGCCATCAGATCACCGGTTTTTGTACGGTCAAAGAAACCTGGTGAGAGAGTGTGGATATGAAAAAGGAGCTTGTTGCGAAGGTACTCCTCTACCTTTCGAGAAGATCCCATAATGTGATAGCGCCAAAGATATCGAAATACTGCTACCAGGAGAACCAGCCCCAGAACATAGAGAGCATACTTTCTAAGAAGTGGCCCTGTAGCTACCCCGAGAGAAAGAGAATTTATGGCGCCCCTCACGATGAGAGGTATGATTAGCTGGGCGGTATCGACAATAAGAAGAGAGGCAAGACCAATAATTATCCCCCTTTTGTATCTCAAAACTAGAAGAACAAGATCTTTGAATTCCTTCATTTTAGAAAATCTACCTCCAACCTTCTCCTAAAGAAGCCTCCGGGAAGGTGAGCGTGTTAGCAGGGTCTTGCAGTGAGGGCAGCGTTCATGATTGAAATCGGCGACACTTCAAGAGAATAGGCTTCATTCTGCGACGAAAATGAGGATTGGTCAAGGGTTTACCCCAGACTATCAAGAGGGTTCTGTGGTGAGGCTTTCTTAGCTGGACAGAGGGCTTAATGCTAATGTGGGACAGGATTTGAGTACTTTTACCCCGATTGTACGGGGACTGCCTGGCCAAGGGAGTTTTTGGCTACGTCCGACATGTCGTTCTCCGATTCTCCTCGAAACATAATCTCCGGGTAGTTGCCTGTTTCGGGATGCTTTCAGTTCGAGTTCTGTGCAGCGAGCTGGGAGGCACCCGAAGCGCTCTTTTTGCTCCATGTTTTCGTTGAGGTCACGCGGTCAATATCTATCTGTGAGAAGGTTGTGCTGGTCATCTGATACTTGC
>CAYYHL010000187.1:0-3983 GCA_964471775.1 uncultured Clostridia bacterium | reverse complement strand
CCCCCGTTATCCAAGTCAGTAGCTGTAACGTTATCCAGAGAATTTGCCATCGCTGTTTGAACGGTTATGCTATATGTCTTTATTGGCATCGCCTCCTTTTCCCATTTCCTTACGTAGTGTAATTTAAGGATGTTCGTACCAGGAGCCAGCGCTCTGAAGTGGAATATCTGATATTCGACGGCTCCAAGCTTTCCACTTTCAGTTTCTTCGAATTTAGGTTCCCCCAACGGTTTGATTTTTTGGAGATTGTTCTGGACCACCTCCCAAGAATAGCCAGTACCCGGAATGGCCTCCAACCTTAGCGTCAGAATACCACCGACCTTAATTTGAACCTTACCCCCGTTATCCAAGTCAGTAGCTGTAACGTTATCCAGAGAATTTGCCATCGCTGAAAGTGGAATCTGGTTGTCTGATAGACAGCCAAGTAGTAGAAAAAGAACTGTGGCAACAATTATAAAAGTTAATCTAGCAACGCTTTTCATGTGTAGATTGTTTTACTATGTAACAAATTCATTTGTCTTGGCCATATGGCTAAAAAATACAAAGCCAAACGATGTAAACCGAACCTCTTGAGAAATTATACTAGAATCTTTTTGGTTACTCCATTTCATGGATTACTCTCAGAAGATTAGAATTACGCCTCGATCTCATTGCCGACTCAGTTAATAGGATCCAAATTATTCAGTGGCCTAAAAGTTCATTTACCCGACGTCCTCATAATTCGCCTCACCTTAGTGGCCTTCGAATTGGTCCGTTTTGCCGCTGTGCACTAAAAAGGTCATCCCCACGTTTTGAACTCTGCGCCAGCAAAATGGCAGAACTCCCAAAATAATGCAAACCGCAACCGAAGTTCCCCTTCTTTTTCAAGACTCATCTGGGTTATCTTGCGAACCTTGTCGTTCGCTTGCTATCAATACAACCTTTTGTCATGCGTATGCAAGATTCCAAGTACTCTGGTGTAAAGAGTTGAAGAGGTACTGGCCTCTTCAACTCTGCTGATCTCCTCCTCATTCAACCGATTCCTGGCTGGATTCCTTGCTCGCCCTATCTAATCACTTTCGCCTAAACCTTCAAACCAACTGCTGCTTTCCTCCCTGTCCTGACCGGAATTTACGTAATCAGTTAACGTGAAAGTACCAGCCGTCTATTTTACCAAGGCTTCTGTTCTGGTTGACAATTCTTGCGGCTCATATATGGTGACATCCAGCTCCGGTATACCGACCTCTCTTCTCGTGACAATTTTCTGTTCTCTAAGGGTAGTCACTTCGATCTTCTCTTCCCCTCCCACTTCGGTGGTTTTCAGTATACCGCCCATTGAGCAAGGAACTGCGTATACTATGAGGGTAGCGGAATCAAACTGCACGGTGTACCCTGTCAGCCACAATTTCCAGTAAATTGTGTGGGTCCCCGGAGGAAGTTTCAGGGCAAATGATGTGTGAACAGGAGAATTATCACTGGCGGATTCAAAGGAACCTTTTCGGTAGGACCCTGTCCACATAATGTTGGGCGAGATACTATTATACACGCCGGTCCTAAAGTATTTGGGTGCTGTCCCTTTAGCGATCCTGGCGGATGCATCCGCCAAAATATGCACAAACATGGATTTCGGCAACGTAAATTTAACTGAGAGCACATTGGAGTTAGTGCTAAACTTTTTTTGGTCGCTCCAGAAGAACTGATTGAAAGCAAGTAGACTCGGCCCATCTACACAGGGAGGAGGAGTGGGAGGAGTTTCCGCCTGTACCCAAGCCGCACCGTAACCAATGCTATTACTGTTATAAGCAATCCACATATAGCCTGACTCGCCCCAGCCTGTTCCCCAAGAATTCTTAATCAACCATGCACCTTTGTTGTTGTCCCAACCGATTAATGTGACACCGTGATTGACTGTCCCTGGATCGTCCTCATTAAACACCCCAGAAGTATAGGCTTGAAAGGCAGTCGTGACGCGTACCGCAACGGACAGCGGCCCATACTGGCATAAGCCATTTTTCAGCGCCTTAACCTCTGGTATCTGACGGCTGCTATCAACATAACCCCAAGCCGCGGCTTTGTAAGATCTTGAAATATTTGTTTTACAGGTTCCATCCTGTGCTGTATACGGATAGTCGGTCTCTTTTGCAGATCCAGTATCGATCAAATACTGATGGGCCCACCATCCACCACGACAAGTACCAGCACCGCTGCAGTCAAGCGTGTCCTGTTCTGAGCTGTCAATGAGAGCATTGTTATGGATCGCATAGGCTCCCTCGAAAGCTCCATGTGTAGCAAATGCCCAACAACTACCGCAGCCGTCTTGGTCGCGGATACCGGTAGAACCATTGTGTGCACGCCAGTCAAAGCTTGAGGCAGTGCTAGAACATTGCTTCAAGAATTTCAATGCCAGTTCTCTATCTAAGAGTTTCTCGGCCAACACATCTTGCTTCCTTGCCTGCCGTAGTAAGTCTATTGGTACCCTCAGACCCGTAATTTGTGCTATCGTAAAATCCATCGCTGTGGTGTAACCTACCTGAAAAGTCCATCTTTTGGTCTCAATCTTTTCGCGCAATTTTTCTAGCTCTGCTTTGATCGCAGGGGGAGCGATTAGTTCTCGTTGTTGATAGTCTATAACCACTCCTTTAGGCGTAATAAGCTTCTGACCCGCTGATACGCTTTGCAGCATTCCCAATATTACCAATACCATCACGAGCATCTGCGAAATCCGGTAACCTCTCATAACATCCTCCTTATAAGAGTATTATTAATGTTAACCGCCTCTTTTCACCTCCTTAACAGATTTGTAGGTGCCTTTCCCAAAACTCCGAAAGGCTTACCAATTCGTCTTTTCAGCGACCCAGCTTTTTAGACTTCACCTCCACTTCGTCTAATCCTTACTGAATGGGAGTTTCCGAGGTTGAGTTTTTCAAAATCTTGCAAATTTTAGCCCCTTTTGAGGGGGTGGAGGTGAAATTTTTCTTACCCCTTGTGTTGTTAAAGCCTTCCTTTCTCAAAGACCGAAAATTTAGGTTTGATCCGTTAAATCTTCAAGAGAAAAGTTTAAGATTTCACCTCAACCCTTGCTTGGGCCATATTTAAAGCTAGAGAAAATCCTCACCTTTCACAAAACTTCTAAGGAGAAACAGACGGATCATTTTAATCCTAATCAGCAGATTCTTTTATCAGCAGTTTTACGCCTGTTTCTAACTACTGTAGCATAGCCCACATTAGTCTTCTTCTAGCCCCCTAACCGCTTACCAAACTGATAACAAAGAGCAAATTAGCTTCGTCAAAAATTTTTTTCCAAATCTTTAGTTTTGTGAAAGGCTAAGATTTGTACTGTGATACTATATATCTTCAGAGGCACAATATCCTTCTCCCATTGCCGTATATATTGTAGTTTAAGGGTGTTGGTACCAGGGGCCAGAGCCTTGAAATGGAATATCTGATATTCGACAATCCCGGGCATCCCCTTTCCGGTATCTTCGAATACGGGTTCTCCCAACGGTTTGAGCAAGTTGAAATTATTCTGTACTATCTGCCAAGCATAGCCGGTACCCGGAATGGTCTTCAATCTTAGTGTCAGAATATCTCCTCGCGTAATCTGAACCTGACCCCCGTTATCTGAGTCAGTAACTGAAATGCTGTCCGAAGAGTTTGGCATTGGTGGACGCGCAGCCTGACTACCCAAATATAAATCATGGTCAATAACGTATTTCAAATGAGTCAATGATGCTACCCCGCTAGCACAAATTGTTACAATAAAAAGATTATCAAAAGTGTCCTACAATTGTTTTAGCTAGTTCTGTATTATCTGAAGGGCTATTTCCTGCTGTTCTGGTAGTTCGCACATCACCTGACAAAAAAGCCCATTCTCTCCTTCGAAAGAATGGGCAATTACGACTCCTGATATAACTTCGGTAACCCAGCTGCCATTTAAAAGGCCTGTGGCTTTGCGCCCTATTCTTTCGAATAGTTTGCCTTTGTCGACTATATCCTTCCGAGCT
>CAYYHL010000186.1:0-3996 GCA_964471775.1 uncultured Clostridia bacterium | reverse complement strand
CCACCCACCAGAGTATCAGGTCGAGAACGTGAGAGCCAATATCGATTAAAACTCCTCCCCCTGCCTTTTTCTTATCGAAAAAGAAGCCGGATTTTGTAGGCCAGGAAAAAATACCCCCCTGTTCAGCGTCAATTGAGAGGACCTCTCCCATGGTCTTCGTTGAGATGATTCTTTTAATTTCCTGGTTGGACCAATAGAATCGCGCTGCATTAGCGACGCAAAGGACACCCGTTGACTGGTCAGCCGCCGCTATCATCATTTCTCCCTCTTTTTCATTGACTGCCATTGGTTTTTCACAAAGCACACTGACTCCGTGCTTCAAGAAGTCTATAGTGACTGGAGCATGTAGAAAGTTAGGCAAGCAAACAATAACAGCATCAACAAGCGTAAGAATCTCTCTGTAGTCGAGGCAATACATAAGGAAATGATACCTTTCCTTTGCGTCCTTAGCTGCAGCTTGATCGCTGTCTACGACACTAACTAATCTAACATTTTTTTTCGGAAGGAATTTTAGATAGTTTCTTGCGATAGCACCACATCCGACAAGCCCTAGTCTAATCAAATCTTTATTAGGCATTGAATTTATTCCTCTCTTAATAGAAAGTACCCAAAAAGCTTTAGGTAAGCGGTAGCCACCAACGCCGGGCAGAAGGATATGACTGTTATGGGTGGGGCGGAGTTGATGGCGTCAATCACCTCAATTAAGGATCACACTGTTTCGCTTGTCCAACAGGCTCGAGTCATCAAAAAAAGGCAGGATTGTGCCGTTACTCCAGACTTTAAACCTACTTAACATAACCGCTCCCACCTCTGCCATGATTCCAAAGCGAGTACCGTTTCTGAAAGTCCTGTCGCAAAGATCATTGCGTGCCACGGCCTTGTCGGCTAGTCTGCCGTGGCTGGTATGCTAACTCCTCTTCACTCCTAGATAACGAGGGAAAATTTCCGAAAGAAGTCCCATTTGAGATGGGATTCTCTTACCATCGGACCGGGCCTTTTTCTGGTAAGAGTTCACGACATCCTGGCTTCTATCACCAAACAAAAAGACCGGCATTGCAAGAGTGTTATCGGATAATCAGATGGAGAGGAGTAAATCAAGTAGGTCGTAAACCCTGTCGGTTCACGTGGGTTTGATGTCGTTAAAAGAGCAATGGGCTATCAAGATATCAAAGTCACTTCCGATCCTGCGGGTAGCCCTTTTTTTCAGGACTTCCGTAGAAAATTCCCCGTATCTAGCTAGGTATAATCGGGATATCTCATTCTTTTATGTAATGAATTCTTAACTTGAGCTTATACCTCCCCTCTGCTTTCAGGGACCCTCCCGTAAAACCTCTCACGGATTGCATTCATGTCGATGTCACTGAATCTACCGAAAAAAAACCGATCTTTGTTTTCAGCAACGAACGATAAAAACGGTCTGAGGGTTCTTTCGTTTCTCCGTGTGAACATCCTCGAGTGTCCAATCAAAACCACGGGAAGACATTCCTTAGAACTGACGATTTTTTCTTCGGCTCTCTTCAAGCCCTTGATCAATTGTCTTCCAGTGCATTGATTGAAGTCCATCTTCCAGGAGTGCTTTTTGAAGAACAAGCCCGCCTTTCCAAGGATTAGGGAAGTCAGTGACCAGGATTCCCGGGAAGGCGATTTCGCCAAATCATTCAAGGCGCTTTTACTCAGAGGATGCGAGAATTCCCGGATGGCCTGGTAAATCCGGCTAATGGTGAGGAAGGTCCAAATTGACCTATTTTCAGAGTAAATAGGGATTTCCACCAAGCGACCCGCCGGGTCCGCAGCACAAATGTCTGTCTCCCTCACCGGCCAAGGCAGCAGATCGCTGTAAGCCGACGTGTAATCAAAATTCACCAACCCCTCATGACGCCCGTACTTAAAAACGGAGGTGTCAATCTTAATACCGTTTTCCACTAGGGCCCGGACAATGTCTGCCGAGGGATACATGGACCAGTTAGCCGTACGAAAGGCGATACACCGGTAATCCGAATTGACACAGGAAAGCAGGTTTTGCAAAAAAACCTTCCCCAATTCTATCATCCCTTTCAACCGGGGAAATCCCAATTGCGCGAGGTCGTATTCCGCGTAGCACTGCTCCCAGATTCCATTCACATAGTTAGCCTTAAAATAGGAAGGATGTAGATGTAACTGCACGTCATGCCTGGACTTCAAAGCCCTTTTCAGCTGATCCACAATCTCTTCGAAGTGAAAGGCGTCCCTTGAGGTCTCTTCGAAATACTCCTTGAATCTCATTATTTCGGCGATGTCGGCCATTATGGTGAGCTTTGCTCCGTATTCATTGAAAAGCCTCAAGATTCGATCTGTAGGCTCAACCATTAGCTCATAGGGGCTACCCTCGCCGTTCCCGTAAATTTCATAATCTAAGGTGAAAATAACATTCAGCATCAGATTTTATGTTCTCTTCGATACTTGATTAAGGGAAAAAGTAACCCAAATATATTGAAATAAGGGAGGGAAGCCCTAGTGTGGGTGGCAAGTGAGGGCTATTGGATTTAGGGGCCCAATATCATTAAGCCACTGGGTGGATCAGGTGGGTCAAGGTCTACAGAACCGTATTCATATGCCCCAATATCCCATGCGGGACCTTGCGGCCGAGTAGTACCCTCAATGTCTTGAGCCGGGATCCCGCTAATAGTGGTTCCAGCATCTATTGCGGGCGACCCGCTTTGCAGGTGGAAGTCAGAACCGGCTCTCACGAACAATGGATCACCTTCAACAGCATTATCTTCATGAACTGTAGCCGCTTGGAATCCCGAAACGGTATAGTTTGTTGAGCCCCAATGAATTTCACTCTTTCCAGCACTATGGTATAAGTTGTAATCTATGACATGGCTGCCCACAGCACCTTCCTGGTATGAAATCAAGTTAAATTGCCAGCCATCAGACATGATATTGTTTTTGACTGTAATATCCTCTTCGTATTTAATGTTTATGTTACCCCTGTTGCTATAGAAATTAATATTTCCTTCTGTTGACCTTCCCCAACTATTTGGCTGAACTCCATTGTTGTAACAAGTATTATTATATATTTCGATGCCATCATTCCCATAGTTGGCGGCGTTGATTCCACTTCCACCGTTCCCGTAACAAATGTTTCCGTAAATCTTGGTTCCACCACTGTCAGTATCCAAGGTAATCCCGTTGCCGTCGGGATAGCTCATACCCGAAGGACTTCGGCAAAAATAGCCTTGGCCTGGATCTCCAACGGAGTAAACGTAGATTCGGCTATTGGTTGTATCAATCCAATAGTCTCCTGTTTCCCAACCCCCCTGACCAGCCGTGCAATAACCGGCCCCTTGAACCAAGCCACTTTTTGAACTTTTCTTGTCAGCGTAATAGCAACCCTCGACTCCGGACACTTTAATGTAGAGTTTACCGACTGTTCCTCCAGCTAGACTATGGCCCGTGTAAGAGGCCCACCAGATATTCGTGCTTTCCTCTGTCCAATTAGTTAATGAATGAGGGCTAGGCTGCCCATTGTGGTGTATCACGTTGTATCGAATTATATTACCAGCCTTGACATATTGGACACTAATTCCAGCTTCACCGTCATATTCAAACCCATTGTCATAAATGTCATTGTATTCAATGATGCAACCACTGATATCATGAGTTGGGCTATCACCACCCCATAGAGTAATACCTGATTCACCATGACCGTGAATGACGCAATGTTTTATGGTTACATTGCTGACAGAACCCGTTGCGTCCTCGTAAATGGCTATTCCATTGTCACTTGAGTCCTTTACTTCTAAGCCATCAATAACCACACCAGAACAACTTGTTATAAAAATCAACTGGTTGCCCTGGGCGTTATTCTCACCATCTAGCACGGGACGAGCATCACCAGGATAACCTGCGAGTGTTACGTTGTCACTGTCGATATAGATTGTGTCGCCTATTACGTCTGCCGACACATCATAGGTTCCAGACCTCACATAGTAGGTATCGCCAGCCACAAACGAG
>CAYYHL010000185.1:0-4007 GCA_964471775.1 uncultured Clostridia bacterium | reverse complement strand
GCCGCAAACTGTGCACTCCCATTTTTCCATTCTGGTCCTCCTCCTGGAATATGAGCTTCTGAACGCCGTCCTCATCCTCATCTTAGTCGAAAATTTGAAGATGTCAAAAAAAGTCTACCTTTGGGGCAGTTTTCTCACTTTTGAAGAAATAGCAAGACCTGGGCTCCCACGGGGTTGGGGGTTTCCAGATTGAAACCCGTTGGGCTGGCTAGATTACCTACCTTAAGAGAATCTCAGACCTCTGGACAAAAAAAAGACAGGGAACTTGATTGATTTTGAATATTGGCTAACATAAGGCCAAAATCAAAGTTGTGGCTGTTGGAGGTGAAGGGAAACAGTAGTATTTCACCCCTCGAGACATGAAGGTGCTAGGTTTGTTTGGAAGTCCCAGGCGAGGAGGCAACACCGATCTTTTATTAGAGGAGATGCTAAAAGGAGCCGAGAGCCGGGGCGCTAAAATTGAGAGGATATTCCTCTCCGATTCGGACATCTCAGGCTGCCGAGAATGCCGCAGTTGTGAAACAACTGGAAATTGTGTAGTTCGGGATGAGATGCAAAAGGTCTATCCTAAACTCATGCAGGCAGACTACATAGTCCTGGCCTCCCCTATTTTCTTTTACGGAGTTACGGCCCAGGTAAAGAGAATGATAGACCGGTGCCAGGCGCTCTGGGCCAGAAAGTACATTTTGAAGAAATCCTCGGTGGGGAAAGGAGACGCCAAAAGAAAAGGGTGGTTTCTCTCCGTGGGGGGCTCGCGAGGGACAAAGGTCTTTGAGGGAGCGATCCTTACAGTTAAATACTTTTTTGATGCTTTGAATGTTGAGTATGCCGGCGAGCTCACCTTTCGGGGAATAAATGCGAAAGGAGCAATCAAGGAGCACCCGAGTGCTCTCAAAGAAGCGCTCGAGGCTGGTCAGAGATTGCCTACAAGTTAGCAGCGCCCCATAGCCAACATGGAACGTCCTCGACGGTACTCTAGCCAGCAATAAGTGATAAGGAGCACCGCAGAAAAAAATATGTGGTTTGACCATGTCTACGATATCACGGAGACTCTTTGAGGTCTCAGGAAGGAGGCTTTATGAAGCGAAACAAACTTGAAAGTCCCCTGGAATCTCGCCTCAGGAACTGGCACGGAGAAGACTGGCATACCTACAAAGGCAGGACGATCAGAGATATTGTATATGCCGTAGATACAGGTCTCATAACTACCATTGCTTTTTTGGCAGGAGTCTCGGTTTCCCTGATTGTAACTCGGAGCATACTTTTGGCCGCAATAGCTCACGTCAGCTCGGGAACCATTGCTATTTTCTTCGGCGCCTACATCTCGACTAAGGCTCAGCGAGATTTTTTTGAGAATCAAATTGAAAGGGAAAGACAAGAAATAGAGGAATTGCCCCAAAAAGAAACGGAAGAAATCAGGGACATATTTCGTGATTTTGGCTTTGAAGAAGATGATTTAGAAGTAGTGGTAGAAAGGATTACCGCCAACAAAGACCTGTGGCTCAAGTTTATGATACAGGAAGAGATTGGTCTTGTACCCGGCGCTATGGACAATCCAACCGGGATTGGACTGGTATCTGCCGGTTCCTTCCTAATAGGGGCTATTCCAGCAATAGCTTCCTTCTTTTTCGTTCCTTCGGTCTCCAGAGCACTCGTCATCGCTGCTATAGTGGTGGTAACCTTCCTCTTTATTCTGGGGATCTGGAAAACCAGATTCACCAAGGTTCATTGGTTTAGAAGCGGTATCGAAACCCTCATCTTCGGTGGGGTCTCCTGTGGGATTGGGTTCTTGCTGGGTCGAGTCATAGCGGTGTTGGTACACTGAGAATTTGGTGGATCGAAGGTCAGCATCAAAGAGATCTCTTGCTTCACAGAGAAGGTGCTCCCGGGTCGAAGGGACTTTGTAGAGGAAGATTTGAGCTTCATCTCTTGGCCAGAGCCAACAGAACCATTCCCATTGCCCCCGTGAACAGTCCAGTCAGCAGCTTGGTTCTTTGCTCCCTGATAGAGATTTCCTTGAGCACCAGAGAAGAATACATGACGGTGACAACGGTATTAAGATTGGATACGGGCCAAGCTATGGCCATACCGAGAAGCTTAAGAACAATGGTCAAACTAGCGAAAGCCACCACAAATAACAGCCCCGAGACTATGGCGAGCAGGTGATCCTTCCGAGGAACCTTGGTCCAGCTTCTGTCTTTACCTATGATAAAGTAACAGGCCAGTGCGCCCAGGAGTGTTCCCTGTCCCATAAGGGTAAAATACGGCCATACCGAATCCATACTTTCCATGGCTAGCTTTGCCGGTACACCGAACAAACCATAGAAAAGAGCAGCAGCCAGGGCAAATCCGAATCCTACCACTGAATACTGATGTGCTTTCTTGAGTTTTGGTTTTATCAAATTGATCGGACAGGAGGGTGTAGCCAGTTCGCCCACGGGAATCAATCTACCCAGAAGGATTGTCGAAAGAAGAACAAGTACAGTGGCTCCTGCTAGCAAGATCAGAGGCATCCTGTTTTGCCAGGAAAATTCATCAAAGATAAAGACCCCGAAGATTACTCCCAGAATAACGGTAAGATTCTTCACGGGGGTCGCTCTTCCTACCCCTACGCAATCTACCGAATAAATGTAGCAAACCGTTCCCATACACCAGAGTAGTCCACTCAGATAAGAAAGCCCTATCTGCGGCAAAGAGATTGCCGGCCATCCTGACAAGAGAACTCCAGCAGCAGTAGTGCAAATCGCAACAGTGACGCACATAGTCAAGAGAAATTCTAGACTGGGAGACTGGGCGTACCGCCGAGGAGTGGCATAGAGTCCAAACAAGACAATGCACACAATGCCGTAGCCAAGGCCTGACCACAAAGTATTACCCATTTGCCCTCAGGCCTTAAGTCTGTCCACCAGACGTAATGTTTCTCTTCCGTTATTCGATAGCGATTTACTTTGGCTGTGCTGCTTTCTGGCCATTCTGTTCACCTTGCCAATACCCCAAGAATACAGCTTTTTCGAGCAATGCATCTTTTTCATTACCCTATGTCGCCTCTTCGGTCAGTTTGATATGGTCCGATTCTATTTCCATGAGAGCTTTGAAGAATTCCTTAATCTCTGGCTCGGGAGCTTTGTTTCTTGCCTCCGTATAGAACCTGACCGCTCTCCTTTCCCTCTTGTTGGCCTCACTCATATTCTCCTCATCTGATTCCACCGCTTTATCAAAACCGACATCCGACTCAGGTTTAGTAATACCAAGATGCTTGCATAGGGTCGAGGCATGTTCCCTTTCCACTTTGGATAGACCCTTGAACGTCCCTTCTACATAAACATTCCTGGTTTTCTCCGACACGCCTCTATAGAAATTGGTGTTATCTATCTCGAGGTCCAGGGCTTTCTGAAGATTCTTCCTGGAAATATCAGAAAGACTGGGTGCTTTTATCATACTCCATTGGTTCGCCACAACCAAATAATTCTCGTGAGCACCGCAGAAGGGGCAACTTCCCGGTTTCTCGGTGCCAATATACACCTCTGCGCATATTCTACAACGATAGACTTTCATCTCTTACCCCCTACAATAGTCTTTTCTCCCCCTCAATCTTTTTTATGTCTGTGATATCCTGGGTAGCTTCCAGGCATCCGAGATAGCTGCCACTTTTGTCCCACACGGCAAAATATCGGATATAGATCAGGCGTTCTTCGTTTCTTATCCAAAACTCCTTCAAGTTCTTCTTTGGTAAGGTTTTCTGTCATTTTCACGCTCCTTTTTCAATTTCTTTTCTTTCTTCCCCCTACACCCATCCCTTCGCCAAAATGAGGCCCTTCTGTATCATATTCAATTGTGCTATTATACCCATTTTCTTTGGTAAAGCAAAAATATTCGGTGTTGACAAACCTGTCCCCACAGACTAACGTGGAGACAGGTCAAGCTAGATCACCATTTCAAAGCCGGGCCAGGTATAGAACCAGTAGATCAATAAAGGAACGCTGAATGCCAGACTGGGTTGTGCACCT
>CAYYHL010000184.1:0-4013 GCA_964471775.1 uncultured Clostridia bacterium | reverse complement strand
CTCGCTGAGCAAAAGCCATTCCATTCGAGTCAAGTATTTCTCTTCGCCCCTAACGATGACGCTGCGCCTTTTGAAATCGATGGTTACTTCTCCTAAGGAAAGCAGCTCTAAGGTTTTGCGTCTTTCCGCAGGTTCCAGCCGGCGCCTCACTGCCTCAATCCGGGCTACCAGTTCATCAGGATTGAATGGCTTGGGCAGGTAGTCATCTGCTCCCAGGCTAAGACCTTTGATTCTATCAGCTTCAGCCTCCCTGGCACTGAGAACGATGACCGGTACTGCAGAAAAGCTGCGCAACTCCTTAAGCGCGTCAAAGCCATCCATCTTGGGCATTATTAGGTCAAGTACTATTAGGTCAGGCTCTTGAGCTTGAGCCTGCTCCAGAGCTTCAACACCGTTACTGGCAGTCAATACCTCATATCCTGAAGCCTTCAGCTTGGACCTGAGGAAGTTGAGAACTCGTTCCTCATCGTCGACTACTAGTATGCGAAACCGCTTCACAGCATCGTCTCCAGAGAAGCTACTCTAGTTCCAATGATAGGTTAATAGTCCATAAGTGTCAAAGTCCCTTCATTTAGGGCTCACGCCTTGACTAGGTTATCAGCTTAAACTAAAATGTTGGTCATCAGATTAGAAGATCAATGGGTTGCTCCAAAAAAGCTGGTGAGGGACGTCGCAGTGAGTATCTCTAGAAAAAATCGAAGGGCAGGGCAAAACCGACCGGATAGGTTCACCAGGCCGGGCCTAGAGGGTACAATTGAATCCCGGCAAGCAGAAATTGATGTGCTTATTGGCATCTTGGAAGCGCTGAGCCGGAGCCGGCATATGAATGAATACCTAGAGCAGCTCATCAAGCACACGAGGAATTATTCAGGATGCCGCTGTGTGGGCATTCGTCTCTTGGATGATGAGGGTAACATTCCCTACGTCTCCTATGCCGGCTTCAGTCGGAAGTTCTACGAAAGTGAAAGCCCTCTATCCATCGGGTCGGACAAATGTATGTGCATTAATGTGATAAAGGGGAACACCGATCCCGGACTTTCCTTCTATACGGATGGTGGCTCGTTCCTGAGCAACGGCACGACAAAGCTCCTGGCCTCAGTTCCTGAGGAGACCAAAGGCCAAACCAGGAATGTATGCAACCAATACGGCTACGAATCGGTGGCCCTGGTACCGATGAGACATAAAGACAGAATCTTAGGTTTAATTCATCTGGCCGATGAAAGCGAAAACAAGATACCTATAGAAAGAGTCAGATTTTTGGAGCGAGTGGGAGCCTATATCAGCGAGGCCCTGCACACATTTGTGGCTGAGGAGGCGCTTAAAAAAAGTGAGAAGAAATACCGCTCGCTAATATCCAATATCCCTGATGTAGCCTGGACCTCAGATGAAAACTACCGCACCGTTTTCGTCAGTCCCAATATAGAGCGCCTTACCGGCTATACCCAGGAAGAGGAATATCAGCTCGGCAACTGGATGAAGTGGCTTGACAGACTCCACCCCGATGATATTGAAAAAGCTAAGGCTGCTTTATGGGGATTTATCAAAGGAAAACAACCTTATGATATCGAGTACCGCTTCCAGAGAAAGGATGGAAGGTGGATTTGGATTCATGATAGGTCGGTCGGCACCTATGAGAAAGACGGAAAGATATATGCTGACGGACTGTTCTCGGACATCACCGAGCGCAAAAAGCTGGAGCATAGTTTGAGAGAACGTATAAAGGAACTCCAGTGCCTTTACAGTATCGCAAACATCGCTCAAAGGCCGGGGATTGCTCTAGATGAAATATGTGAAGAAATAGCAAATGTTCTTCCCCAGAGCTGGCAGTATCCTGAGATTGCCTGCGCTAGAATCACCATTGATGGCAAAGAATTCAGGACAAGCAACTACAGGGAGAGTGAGTGGGAACAATCTGCGGGTATCAAAGTGCGTAGGGCCAAAGCAGGAGAAGTAGAGGTCAATTACTTAGAAGAGAGACCAGAAGTTCATGAAGGGCCCTTTCTTAAAGAAGAGAGGCTGTTGATTGATGCTATTGCCGAGCAATTGGGAAATACCATCGAGCGCAAGTGGGCAGAGGAGGAGCTAAAAAGCAGCCGCGACTATCTTAAAAAACTAACGGACTCTATGTGGGATGCGGTTTTTTCTGTCAAAATGCCAGAAAGGGTAATTGAGTGGGCTAACGATTCTTTTAGACTCACCGGCTATGAACCTGAGGAGTGCATCGGCAAAACTACTCAGTTTCTCTACCCAGATGAGAGGGGATTCTTTACCTTTGGCGATAAGCTAAAGAGCGCCATTGCAGGGGGAAAGGATATACTACATACAGAGCAACTATTAAAAAGAAAAAGTGGCGAGGTCTTCCCAGCTGAAATCACTACCACCTTCTTTAAGGAAAAAGGTAAGGTTGTTCGAGTTACTAGCATTGTTAGGGATGTCACCGACCGCAAGAAGCTGGAGCAGCTCAAAGACGATTTCATAAGTCTCGTCTCCCACGAACTGCGTACACCCTTGACTGTGATTATGGGCTCTCTAGATACGGTTTTGGGCGAGGGAGCACGTCTATCTCCAGATGAGACACGCCAACTTCTTCAAGATGCAGCTCAGGAGACCGAGTCCCTCTCTCACCTTTTGGGAAACTTGCTTGAACTTTCTCGAGCCCAAGCTGAGCGGTTGTTTCTTTACACTGAGCCAGTAAGTATCCAAAAGGTGGTTCAAGAGACCGTGGATAAAATAAAGCGACAATCTTCGACACACCGGTTTGTGATAGATTTGGCCAAGGAACCTCCTCCGGTTCATGCTGACCCGTTGAGAGTGGAGCGCATCCTCTATAATCTACTGGAAAATGCTGTTAAGTATTCGCCTCGTGGGAGCGAGATACGGGTCTTCGCCAAGCCGGACAGGGAGTATCTGGTTATCGGGGTTAGTGACCAGGGGGTAGGTATATCTCCCTCCGATCAGGTCAAGCTCTTTAGGCCTTTCCAGCGGCTAGAACAGTCCAGACTTGAGGGGGTTAAAGGGGCTGGGCTGGGACTCTTGGTCTGCCGGAGGCTAGTGGAAGCCCACGGTGGCCGCATCTGGTTGGAGTCGGAGGTTGACCGAGGTTCCACCTTCCTCTTTACACTCCCACTGGAGCAGGTGGCAATCTAACCTCGACGCTAGTTCAAGTAAGTATCTAGAATTGAAATTCTGGCTCTATGCCATGGTCCTTTAGTTGATTTGCCATTTTACGAATTCCCGATGGAAGTTGCCGCGAGAATCTGTACCCATACTACAATGAAATTCGTATGATATCACTATATACATCTATAGCATTGCCACCGAACTCTACATGTTTCTCCAATCCAGATTGATCGATATACTTTATCCCACATCTGTCAGGGAATCCGGAGGCATTTCTATAGCAATTGCATTCTTTGATGAGACCGTAAGAAATCTGGACTCTTTTATCTCATATACCCTTGTCAGTGATTTCAAGTATATTCCGGAGGCCAACCTTGTGCGATGCTACAATTTGTTCGCCTTCAACTTCTTCTTCCACACTATACCTCCCTTTTCGAACACCTATCTCCCAAAAACAACCCAAAATCAAGCCCCACCACTATTGACATACAATGTCTACGGTGGTATATTGTAAAGTAGACTTGTTTTTAATCAGCCCAGGTTGTGCAATATGCCACAAACAGGGGTAATTATCCTATGCCATGGCAGTCAGGGCGAGCGCGGCATTGTTGAAGTGCCCGAGGTCTTGGGAAGGATTACTGACGGGGTAAAGCCCCTCTTGCTTCCGGGAGTAGAAGTTATCGGAGCTGCGCTCCAATTCAATCACCCCTCTCTGGAAGAAGCTGTGGCATCTCTGGCAACACAGGGCGTCAGCAAAATAGTGATAATGCCCTATTTCCTTTTCCCGGGACGACACATCACTGAGCATATCCCTCAACTTGTGGAGAGGCTCAAGCGCATCTATCCGGGAAGGCAATTTATTGTGGCAAATCCCCTGGGGTTAGAAGAGCATT
>CAYYHL010000183.1:0-4036 GCA_964471775.1 uncultured Clostridia bacterium | reverse complement strand
CCCTTTACTAGAACTTCGGGAGGCAAGGGCCGGGCATTGTAGGAAGAGGCCATAGAGAATCCGTAGGCGCCGGTATCCATTAGGGCTAGGTACTCACCCTGCGCGCTCCGGGGAAGGTTTCTATCCTTAGCAAAGAAATCCGTTGACTCACAGACGGGCCCTACTAGATCTACCACTTCCATGGGGAGGGCTCTATTTGGCTCTCGGATTTTTTTTATCTCATGGTAAGCTCCATAAAGAGCCGGTCTTATGAGATCATTCATTCCCGCGTCCACAATCAGAAACTGCCTTTCATTACCCCGTTTCCTATACAGGATCTGAGTGACCATTATGCCTGCGTTGCCCACGAGATATCTTCCTGGTTCCATGATGAGTTTCAATTCGTGCTCTCGAATAAGGGGAGCGATCCTGCTGGCGAGTTCTTCTATGTCTAAGGGGGACTCCTTCCCCCGGTATGCAATACCAAAACCTCCTCCCATGTCCATATACTCAAGGTCAACCCCTTCTTTTCTCAGGTAAGATATGAATTCGACCATCTTTTCAACACATCTAAGATAGGGGTCAATTCTGGTAATCTGGGAACCCAGGTGAAAATGGATCCCTTTAGGCGCAATACTCTTGGAATCTCTGAGCTTCAGGTAAAGTTCCTCTGCCTCCTCCATCTGGAGTCCAAATTTGTTCTCCTTAAGGCCGGTGGTAACATAGGGGTGAGTGTCGGGGTCAATGTCTGGGTTTATCCTTAAGGAAACTCTTGTCTTCCGATGAAGCTCACTGGATAGGTTCTCCAGAAGCTCCAGCTCCCCTCGCGATTCTATATTAAACATGAAGATGTCTTCTCTTAGGGCAAACTCCATTTCTTTTCGGGTTTTACCTACCCCGGCAAATACTGTCCTTTTGGGCGAGAATCCTGCCAAGAGAGCCTTGTATAGCTCTCCGCCAGAGAGAATATCTGCTCCAGCTCCGAGATCAGCCAGAATCCGGCAGAGCGTAAGATTATTGTTAGCCTTGAGGGAGTAGCAAATGAGAGGTGAGAGCCGCTTGAAAGCTCCTTTCAATCTCCTGTAATTGTCAATGAGTGCTCTGTTGCTGTAAAGATAAAGAGGTGTCCCTATCTCATCAGCAATTTGAGAAATGGAGGTATCTTCACAGAAAAGCTCTCCCCTTTTGTATTGAAAAGGAGACTCCCTGTTGAACGAGGATTCCCTCATACCTTCTCCTCCAGTCTTTGCTTGGCCAGCTCCATCTGGATCTTCAGGCTCCTTTTCCCTGTTCCTCCCGCAGACTCTTTAGTAAAGACACACTCCTCGAGTTTCATTCTCTCAAAGAGATCTTTCTCAAAGAGGGATGAGAATCGGCGATATTCTTCCAAACTAAGATCTTCAAATCGCCGCCCCGTCTTGAGGCAGTATTTGACAATCCTTCCCAGGAGCTGGTGGGCTTCTCTGAAGGGAACTCCTCTTTGCACCAGATAATCTACAAGATCAGTAGAAGCGAAGAAGCCCTCTCGGGCCTCTTTTTCCATCCGCTCAGCGTTGATTCTTATGTTCTTCAAGATTTGAGTGTAGATCCTCAGACTTTCCCTTACTATCTCGACCGTCTCCAGTAAGGGGAGTTTATCTTCCTGCATATCCCGGTTATAGGAGAGGGGTAGGCCCTTCATGACGGTGAAGAGAGATATGAGGCTTCCATAAACCCGACCCGTCTTTCCTCTAATGAGTTCAGCTACATCGGGATTCTTTTTGTGGGGCATGAGCGAGGAGCCGGTAGCAAAGGCATCCCCTATCTCAATGAAGCCGAAGGGAGAAGAAGACCAGAGGATGAGATCTTCGGAGAGTCGGGATAGATGCATCATCAGCACGGCTGAAGCACCCAAAAATTCCAAAAGGTAATCCCGGTCACTTACTGTATCCACGCTGTTCTCGCTTATTCTTGGAAAATCCAAAAGGTCGGCTACATAGTCTCTGTCAATAGGAAGGGAAGTACCGGCCAGAGCTCCGGCCCCCAGGGGCATTACGTTTACACGCTCAAGACAGCTCTTGAGTCTTTCCTTATCTCGCTCGAGCATCCAAAAATAGGCAAGAAAGTAATGGGAAAGGAGAATTGGCTGGGCGTATTGAAGATGTGTATACCCGGGGAGAATAACCTCAGAGTAACATTTAGCGAGCTGAAAGTGAGTCTTTTGAAGATCAACGATCAAATCAAGAATTTGACCTATCTCATCTCTCAAATACAACCTTTCATCCAGGGCTATCTGGTCATTTCTCGATCGAGCCGTGTGTAGTTTTTCACCCGTCTTGCCCAGTCTTCTTATTACCTCCTCCTCAATCCCCAGGTGGATATCCTCTTTCCCGTCCAAGGTAAGCCTTCCGGCTTGTATATCCTTTTGGATAGCCCCCAAGGTCTGGATGATCTTGTTGGCTTCTTCAGGGGAGATGATCCCACACTTTGCCAGCATCTTGGTGTGGGCTATACTTCCCATAACGTCATACTTGTAAAGCTTCCTATCCACGGCGATGGAAGAGGTGAATTCCTGGACTAACTTATCCGTACCTTCCTTAAATCTTCCCTGCCATAGGCTCATCTCCTACCCCTTGATAGAGTCTATTGGGAACAGCTCCTGCAGCTTGTTGCCTGACAGGTGGAACAGGAGCTCATGCCAGAAAGGGCACCTTCCTTGGTTCGTCCGGTGATAGATCTGGGAATCAATTTCTCCAATTTAGGACTTCCGCACGTCGCACATTTGACCTCACTCTCTTTACCTATGGAAACTAGACGGGCAAACTCCTGTTCACAGTCTTTACATATAAACCGATATAGGGGCACTTTTGTTCCTTCCGAGGTTCTTCTTCAGAATGACTTCATCCCCTATGTCTTCTCTCTTCGTCCCTTTTGGTGGCCAAATCTCCCTTTTTGCCAACTGGATATTCGACTATCCTGAGCGTTCCGATACTGCGTGCTCATTATAGTCTAGATCGCCTAACTCGTCAATGTTTTACAATCTTTGAGAGTCTGTCCATATCTCCTTGGCTTGATAGGAGCTTCTGACAAAAGGGGAGGAGGCTACGGCAAGAAAACCGAGGGACTTCCCTGTTTCCTCATATTCTTTAAACTTTTTCGGTGCTATGTATTCCTTCACCGGCATGTTCTGGGAGGAAGGTCTAAGATACTGGCCAATGGTCAAAATGTCACAACCTGCTCCTCTGAGGTCCCTCATCACCCCAGTTACTTCCTCGCTGGTTTCTCCCAGTCCCAACATAAGGCCGGATTTGGTGTAAATACCCGGATCAAGGGTCTTGGTTTCTCTCAATAGCCCAAGAGAATGCAAGTAACTAGCCTCAGGTCGTACCTCTGGATACAGACGCGGAACTGTCTCCAGGTTATGGTTCAAAACATGGGGCCCGGCCTCAATAACCCGCTTGAGAGCGGATAGGGAGCCGTTAAAGTCGGGAACCAGGACCTCAATTCTTATTCCATCGGCAAGCTCCTTTATCTCCTTGATGGTGAGAGCAAAATGGATCGCTCCCCCGTCAGCCAGATCATCCCGGGTAACTGACGTTATCACTACGTGTTCAAGACGGAGTTTCTCCACCGCCCTGGCGATATTTCGAGGTTCCTCAGGATCGAGAGGTGCCGGGTTTTCCTTTCTTACCCCACAGAAACTGCAGGATCGGGTGCATCTATCTCCCAGAATCAAAAAAGTGGCGGTCTTCTGAGAAAAACACTCTCCTATGTTGGGACACCCAGCTTCTTCGCAAACGGTGTGAAGGGATAAAGAGCGAAGGAGCTCCTTCATCTCCCTGAGAGATTGGGGCGGAGGAATTTTCTTTCTAATCCAGGAAGGAAGACTCATTTGTTTTTCTTTATTGCACTCCTTTTACGGAAATAGAGAGGATCATTTACTCCTCTATTTCGATCTCGATTTTCCCCTTTCTGAAGCCTTTCAAGGACGAAAGAAGTCCCTTGATGGTGCTGTGAACAATTCTGTCAACAAAAGGATTCATAGGTAAGATCTCACCCCCGAGCCTCACCTCGGTGC
>CAYYHL010000182.1:0-4043 GCA_964471775.1 uncultured Clostridia bacterium | reverse complement strand
GAATAAGTACTGACCTTATTTAAGGGTAAAGATGGAAGCGTTGACTCATAGTCTCCATCTGGTTCCCATGGGGCTATGAAGAGCTAACGGGAAAACCGACCACTCACCCAGGTGGTCGGTTTTTTTTAGATGTGGAGGAATGCCCAGTTTCAATAAGCGGCTCTTTTCCTCATTCAGAAGACTGAAAAGAACTGACGAAGAAAGATGGAAAAAGAAGGTAGGTTGTCTCAGAGCCGGTGCATCACTCTACCTTGAAGAAAGACTCAACTACTAGTGAGAGTCCGTAAAGGTCCGAGCTTCAAACCTTGGGAGCTAGAATATATTACTTTAATAAGGAGGAGAAAATGAACGTTGCAGTCAGTATTAAAGAGTCTCAATTGCAAGGCGTGTTAGAGCTCTTAGGGAAGGCACGAGGTACTCTGGATATTGCGATCAATATTAGGGACGGCGAACCTGAGAAAAAGCTGCCGGGTTTGACTACAAAATATCTTTACCAACTACAAGAACAGGTACAGAAACAGCAAGAACAGGAAAACAAAGAAGAGGAACCCGAGGAAGAGAAAACCTCCATATAAGGAAAGTGGTCGGGCTGTCACATAAAACTTGGGAAGAGTGTTAAAAGTCATTAGTGGGCTTATCTCCCGGTGGGAGGTCGGAACGTTTCTAAAGTGAGAGAAGAAAGGCACCAGTCGGAGGCTGACCAGACGAACAAATATACCTGACACGCAGAACATAACATATCTTCATAACTTAAGGCGGTTAACCGAAGTAAGAATCACAAGTTACGAAGGACGTGGAGAAAAGTGAGAACTAAAAGAATCATGCGCAAAGTAAATGGAGAGGAGGGATTCATCCTTCTCGTAGTCGTCATCCTGATGCTGGCTCTTACCATAACTGGCTTGGCCTTTCTCAATGGGGCGGTAATGGAGCACAAGCTAGCGATGAGAGAGGTTCATAGAAACCAAGCCTTCTATCTGGCTGACGGAGGGATAGAGCACTTGAGTGCAAAACTGTATGCAGGGGGGCATTGGACAATCAAGAACAAACCCTTGCAATCCGGTGGGCAAGATGGATCACACCAACTCGCTGTGGATGTTACTGCCCTAGGTGAGGGACAGTACTGGGTTGAATATTACGATGGAAATCCTCCATATGATCCACCATACGCTATTTCAATTGGTCAAGTAATAAAAGGTGGAGAGGTGGTAGCGGAAAAGAAGATAAAAATAAAGCTGTACACTTTGGCTCGGTCTTACGAGCACGCTATCCACGCTGATAGTAACTATTCACCAGACTGGACCTTAGGACTAAGAGGGACCGGCAGTCTCAATCGGGACGGGCGCTACGAGGAAGGGGGGAAGGATACCGTTGAAGGGAATATATATGCCGATGCAGATATCCATTTGTACGAAGAGGCCACTGTTTATCCTCCACCAGATCCTAACACCTATGAGCTTCTTGGTGAAGTCACCTCGACCCAAAATATCTTCAAACATCCCAATCCTGGTTTTGCCGGCTATGTTCCCTATACGACTGAATACGTTGACCCCATACTCAGCCCAGATCTAAGAGGCATGAATTACGCGGAAAACAACACTCACAATGTGGGCGCTATTTTTGACGAGGAAGGTGTCTACTCCGGATACTTAAAATATGGCCATGAGCTGCGGAATATCGTGATGAAAAACCCCTCCGACCGCGCATCCGAGTGTAGCAGCACCCCCGGTGATGATTATTTCTTTGAGCCGTCAAGTGTTACCGGTGCCGGAACTGTGTATACTGGAGTAACACCTCTAGATCTCGGGCAGGATAGAATCTACTATGTGGATGGCGATGTGTGGTTTCATAACAAACGTACCTACGGATTTAGCGTTACCGGAAAAGTGGTAATTGTAGCTACCGGCAACATTCACATTTCCGATAATATTGAATATGCAGATGATGAGAGTCTTCTGGCAGTAGTGGCTCTGGGAGAATACGATGAAATAACGGGTGATCTCATCAGCGGAGGCAACATCTACTTCGGTGATCCTGTCTTTGGAACCACCTACACTGTGGATGCTTTTATGTTTGCTGCCAACAATTTCCTCTATAACGTCGATTCCACTGATCCAGGTAACTATCAAAGACCTGAGACCGGGTTTAATGTTTATGGTAATTGGGTTGCCATTAACGAAGTTTCCATCATCCGTGATTGGTATGATGATGGAGAGTGGGAGACTCGACGAAGATGGAACCGGACACAGGGACGGTATGAATACTACGAGGAATGGGTATCCTCTGGATGATACCCGGCTTACTTCGATCTTGAAGAGGAAGCATGGAAGGACCTAGAGGATGACCACGCTCTCACCGACGAAGAACTTGATCATCTTAGGCACTACCAGATGAAGGTTACCTACGATGAGAGAATCCGTAATCCTGAAACACAACCAAAGGGTCTCCCAGCGGCATACGCCGGCTCAATTTTTGCAGGATTTACAGACTGGGAGGAAATAGGATAGTGGAATATCAAATAATTGTGAGTCAAGAAAGAATTTATGAGGTATCTTCCCGAGGCGGCATAGCCAAGTGGTAAGGCGAAGGATTGCAGATCCTTTATCCCCGGTTCGAATCCGGGTGCCGCCTCCAGACCTAGTCAGCGAATATCGTAAAAAATGCTAAAGGTAGCTAATTTTACCGGGAATCGGACTTCAGGCAAATTCGTATCTCGGCTTGGACGTCTGGAAACTTGAAGTTCGGATGACAAGTGATTATACGTCGCATCATAGGACTTATTATGAGCTCACGCCATAAAACCGTAGTGACGCTCTCACTATGAAGTCAAAAGCCCCACCTTCGTGACTAGTCACTACAAAGGTGGGGCTCGTCTGACGTAGCTGGGCCCCGGGGCCTTCCTAGTTGTCCCTCACCATAATGAGTTCCCAGGGGATCTCCAGCCATTTACTATTGATATGCCCAAGGGCCTTATTATGATCTCTGAGCGCTAAGAAAATTGTAGGCCCCCGGGATCCCTTGAGGGAAGTGGGCCGGGCGGATAGAAATATGAGCGGTCCCCAAGGGCTTCCTTGCCCAGGTATCCCTAGGGCACCGTAATAATAGGCAAGACTTCCTAGGGTTTCCCCGGAGAAATACACTAGGGGTCATAATAAATAGTGAATCTCCTGGAGTCCAAGGGATCGCAGGGGGCGTCCCGAAACAAACACAACTGAATTGGCTGAAGCTATGACTATTCACGAACATAAGCAATTTGTAGCTTGTCTCAGGGGACAATACTACCCTGTCCTCAAAACTCTCCTGCCCGAATGAAATCTCGCGCCAAGAATCTTGCCAGTTCCATCAGAAGATTGCCCATGGCCAGAAATCCAGTTTGACCTAATAGCCTAACGTTAACAGTAATCAACAACATTGCAAAAAGAGTCTCGTCTTTGACTCACAACTTCGACAAAACCTCCGCCTTTGTTATGACGCAAGCAAAGTGAATTCGGCTTTCGCAGACTTCCACCTCAAAGGTTTCTCGTACGACCCACATTCCGACCTAATAGAGTTGCTCCGCGTTCCCAAATGGCCCATGGTCTGCCGACCCTGACCGAGACAGTCTTCCTGCTCGCATAAAACGCAAAGCTCATTTCTAGCAATGCCAAAACAAAGATAAGCGATCCTAACACCTATAAAAATGGGATGCGATTGAAGATGTTATCGGAGCATTTGGCAAGGTTATAGCGGCGTTGTAATTGACCTCTTGAGAAAAGTTCGGCACAGGAATTGGTAAGTAGCGACTATCTAGATGCCGGACCCCCGTCGCCCGTCCAAGATTCTTGTATTGGCGAGACTCCTCACGCTGAAGCAGCCATTACCTTTGCTCGCTCCCCATCTCCCCTGCGATGGAATACGTATGGTTGTCGTACGAGCCAACGTAGACAATCCCTTCAGCTACAGCGGGAGAGGAAGACACGTCACCCCCGGTCTCAAACTTCCAGAGAAGTTCTCCTGACTTAGCATTGAGCGCGTAGAGATTTCTGTCAGAAGAGCCTATGTAGACA
>CAYYHL010000181.1:0-4043 GCA_964471775.1 uncultured Clostridia bacterium | reverse complement strand
GAAAGGGATGAATATTGGGATTATACCAGAAAGCAAAGACTTCCTTAAAATCCTTCCTTAACTCTGAAAAAGTGTAAATAGCACAGGGAGCACAGCAAATGTGCAGAAGAAGTCTTCCTGAAGAAATAGGCGAACTCGGCCCCATCTTCTTAGCGCTTTCTAGCCCAACACCGCTCCTCGACTCGCTGGGCCAACTAACCGGCTATAACGAGCTAAATAGCCTTCTTTTATTTTGCAGGCAGGTCTTCGCCAGCTTCTTTTTCTCTCCTCCAATTCCCTTGAAGATAAATTCACTTCCAATCTTCTTCCGGGAATATCAATCAACACCTCATCCCCATCTTTTAGCAGGGCAATACAGCCCCCTTCCTGAGCTTCGGGAGAGATATGCCCCACACAGGGACCCCTTGTTCCTCCTGAGAAACGACCATCGGTAATGAGGGCTACTTTCTGGGATAACCCCATTCCTACCACTGCCGAGGTTGGAGAAAGCATTTCCCGCATCCCTGGTCCTCCCTTGGGCCCCTCATAACGAATGACGATGATCTCTCCTTCACTTATCTCATCTTCATAAATCGCCCGAACAGCTTCTTCTTCACTGTCAAAGACCCTTGCCCTGCCTTCAAGCTTTCTCACATTCTCAGCTACGGCGGACTGTTTCACCACAGTACCTTCGGGAGCCAAAGATCCGTAAAGAACGGCGATACCTCCTTCCTTATGATAGGGGCGAGATAAGCCTCTAATTATTTCCCGATTATGCACCCGACCTTCTTCAGCTATTCTTTTGATGGATTTCCCACATGCGGTGGGATAATCAGCTAGATGCTCTCGAAGGGTATTGAGCAGCCCCGGAACTCCTCCCGCCTCGTCCAGATCTTCCATGAAATCCTCACCGCCGGGCCTCAGATTAACCAGGTGGGGAATCTGGCGGCCTATTTTATCAAATGATGATAAAGGCAATTTGACTTTTGCTTCATATGCAATAGCCAGAAGATGCAGAACCGTATTGGTAGATCCTCCCAGGGCCATATCTGCCCGTATGGCATTCTCAAAAGCTTCCTTGACCATAATCTTCCGGGGCAAAAGGTCCTCCTCGATTATTTTCACCACCCTTTTGCCGCTCTCATAAGCGAGCTGGCCTCTTTTCGCAGAAACAGCCAGGGCCGTTCCTGAGCCCGGCAAGCTCATCCCCAAAACCTCACCGAGGCAAGCCATGCTGTTAGCGGTGTAAAGCCCCTGGCACGAACCTATGCCTGGACAGGCTTCCCTTTCCAGTGATGCGAGATCTTCCTCAGTTATCTCACCAGCCTTCAGCTTCCCCAAACCCTCCCAGGTATCCCGGACATAAGAGAGCCTTCTTCCCGCATGTCTTCCTGAAAGCATAGGACCAGCAGTGATAACGATGGTCGGGATATTGACTCGGGCAGCAGCCATGAGACATCCAGGAGTAATTTTGTCACAGTTGGTTAAAAGAACGAGCCCATCAAGACAGTGGGCCTGGGCTACTGATTCTACGGAATCAGCCACCAGCTCCCTTAAGGGAAGAGAGTATCTCATTCCTCCGTGTCCCATAGCTATTCCATCACAAACAGCGGGAATTCCAAAGATAAAGGGAGTCCCTCCTCCGGCTTCTACTCCCTTTTCAATATATCTTTCAAGTTCCCTCATCCCTGCGTGACCAGGCACCAGGCTGCTGAAACTGGAGACGACCCCTACGAAGGGTCTCTCCAGATCCCCTTTTCCGAGACCGATACTGTAAAGAAGGGCCCGGTGAGCAGTTCGCTCCACCCCTTTTTTTATCTCGTCACTTCGTCTTGAGTTCATTTTTCACTCCGTCAACTGCCTTGTTTCTAGCCTGTCAGTCCAGCTTTTCCCCGTATTGACCTGCCACGTCCCATCCGCTCGTGAGTTACTCAGTTTAGATAAGCAAATAGCCAGTGCAAAGAAGAAGCTTCTTGCACCGGCCATTCTCGAAAGGCTATTCTTTTCAACTGCCCTAGACGTACTAGTTCTCCCGCATCACACGGGAACAGCTAATCGGTCAACCTACCTAGAAAGCATAACCCAGGCTAATACCAAGTGCTCCGCCTACGCCTGATATAGGAATGCTTTCCCCTTCAATCGACAGAGACCCAATGGAAATGAGCAATCCGAGAGATGGTTCCACGGTGAATCGCTCTCCGAAGATCCACTTGTAGCCAACCAGCCCCGCGAGTCCAAAGAAAAGAGAAGAGTCACTATCCCCCCGGTACTCGGCAGATACATACTGCACGCTGGCATTACCTCCAAACCAGAGTTTTTCGGGAGCGGTAGGATTGAGATATCTCTTTACACCAACGCCGCCACCCAGGAGGGTCCAGTCCCAACGTCCGCTACTTCTGAAAGCAAAAACCGCTTGGCCGACGAAGGACATGTTGGGCTTCCAAACCTTCTCATACTCAGCATTGGCCACCCCAAGAAGAAGACCAAAAGGATTGACACTTATTACATTACCAAATTCTCCCTCTGCCCTTGCCTCTTGTGAGAATACCATCTGAGTGCCCCCAATGAGCAACAGAAACATCACCAAGACGGTGCCTACTTTCGCCATCCCTCTTCTCCCTGTCATATAGGTCCTCCTTTCGTACTTCCCTCGCGATGTGCTTCAGACAAGGAAAGTCCGGATCACTCCTCCTCCAAGGTCGGCTGGTCTCACTGTCGCTCGCTACGCTTCGGGTCTCGAGGCACTCACCGACTCGGGCCCGCGCCTTTCCCCCGCTTTGCTCACTCGTGGCTCCTTATTCATCGCCACCAGCACCCCCGAATGCGTTCGGTCCGGCTTCGGTTCCCTTTTCTGTGGAACGATGAAAGATTTGGTGGAGGCAGGGGGATTCGAACCCCCGACCTCGTCCACGCCAAGGACGCACTCTCCCAACTGAGCTATGCCCCCCCTCTAAACCGTCCTTCTCGCATCAGCCCACAGTCTTTCCAGCTGATAGAACTGTCTTGCCTCCTCAGAGAATATATGCACCACTACTGGACCAAAATCCATGAGGATCCACCGATCGTTCATGAAATCTTTAGGATTGAGAAGTCTTACCTGCTCTTCTCTCAATTTCCTTGCCAGCTCTTGCGCAATGGTGCGCATATGCACGGAAGACTCCGCACTCATCATAATAAAATAGTCAGTCATTATGCAGATTCCCTTGAGATTGAGAACAACCACATCCTGGGCTTTTTTGTCCTCCACTATCCTGATGACGTCTCTAGCCAACTGCTCAGAGATCAAACTGCCAGGCCTCCGCTCCAAATTCCAATGGTGAGGATTCTTTCTTTACTACAAAACTCCTACCCTCCTTGGTCTTCTCAAAAGCATCCGTTTCTTCCCGAAGTCACCAGACTTATTTCTCTGCCAACCCTCTCGTATTTCGCGTCTCGCCCATCGGTCTAAGTTTTTTGCTCAAAGAGGGGACCCTCCGCTTTTCAAACTTCCTGGTACAATTTGTTTTTATGTATGTACTTCTCTACGGCCTCGGGCACAAGATACTTGATAGTTCTTCCCCTCCTTATTCTTTCCCGAATCTCCGTAGAAGAGATAGCGAGGGCTGGAACCTCAACCAGATAGGTACATCGGTGGAAAAGAGGATCAATTTTGTCCACATCTAGCTTGTACCCCGGTCGCGAGACAGCAATGAATTTAGCTATCTCCGGTAGGTTCTCCTTCTTATGCCAGGTAGATATCTCAGCAATCGCATCGGCCCCGGTAATGAAGTAAAAATCTCCTTTACCCCTACCCCCATAAATCTCTTTTAGCTCGAGAATAGTATCCCTGGTATAAGACTCACCTCCTCGATCGATTTCTAACGAGGAGACGGAAAAGTATTCATTAGTGCCGGCAGCAAGAAGAGCCATCATCCAACGATGTTCTGGAGAAGCAATCTTACCCGCATGTTTATGAGGAGGCTTTCCTGAGGGTACGAAAAGAATCTCGTCCAGTTTGAACTCGTCCCTGACAAATTCAGCAGCAACAAGGTGACCATGGTGAATGGGATTGAAGGTTCCTCCCA
>CAYYHL010000180.1:0-4054 GCA_964471775.1 uncultured Clostridia bacterium | reverse complement strand
TGCGTGGGAAAAGCTATTGCTGCTCTTCCAGCTAGTAAAGAGGTTCTTTCTCCCAATACCCTGTTTTACTATAAGACAGGACGGTCTCGACCGATTATCTCTAATGCCAACAAAGTTCTTAACGCTAGCCTGGGAATTAATCTCCTTGATCCTCCCTCAGAAGAGGAAAAGCACTCCTCTCTTCTTGAAACCCATAATTCCCCAGAAAAGCTCCTCTTAATGGGATTACAAGAGACAGAATTGCAAGAAGACGAAAGGCACCAATCTATTATTGAAGCAGCTCTCAAAGCTGATTACTTCCTGGACATAGTTACTAAAGTAGAAAATATCAAAAATAACGGTAGATATAGTTATGTTTATAACTTGACCCTTACTGATACTCATTGCTATTTCGTTAATGGAGGGCCGCTTATCAAGAATTGTGGGTGCTTTGAGTGTATCACCGTGGTTCTCCCGGAAACAAATGGGGTTATGATCGTAAACCGGGAATTTACGGAAATGACTCCGGTAGGAATGACCTTCAGTACCATGGCTGGTCAGGTAGGTGGTGGAGTTCAAACTCCGGGCTTCATAGGGATGGGAAAAATGTATATTACCAGCGAGAAGTTCATCTCTGCGGAGGGAGGTCTCAAGAGAGTTGTCTGGATGCCCCAGGAGCTGAAGGAAGAAATAGCGGAAAGGCTCAAGATGCGCCTTGAGGAGATAGGTGAGGCCGACCTTACGGACAAAATTGCCACTGAGAAAGATGCTACCACCTCGGAAGAACTCGTACAGTTCCTGCAAGATAAGAAGCATCCCGCCCTGTCTATGGAACCAATTATGTAAAGGAGGAAAGATAATGGCCTTAACCGGGTTAGAGATCTATAAAAACCTACCCAAGACTAACTGTGGAGATTGCAACTTCCCCACCTGCATGGCTTTTGCCATGCAGCTGGCGGCCAAGCGAGTCTCCCTGGATCAGTGTCCCCATGTGAGTGAAGAAGCCAAAGCGAAACTTGACGAGGCCTCTGCTCCTCCCATGAGGCTGGTTAAGATCGGCAAGAGAGACCACGAACTCAAAATAGGTCAGGAAACCGTGCTTTTCCGACACCAGGAGAAATTTCATCATCCGAGCCTTATTGCTATCAAAGTAAGGGAAGATGTACCAGAGAACAAGCTCGACCAGGAGATTGATGAGATAAACAATCTCAAGTTTACCCGGGTGGGAGAGGAAATTGGGGTGGATCTTCTAGCCCTGGAGCACAACTCAGCCGAGCCAGAATCTTTCGCCAAAGTGGCTAGGGCAGCGATGGACAAGTCCCCTCTTCCTCTAATCCTCTTATCTGAAGACCCTAAGGCTATGGAGGCAGCCCTCAAGGTAGGTGCTGAAGCTAATCCCCTTCTGTATGCGGCTAACAATGGGAACTGGGAAGAAATGGCGCATCTGGCCAAAGAGCATCAGTGCCCCCTGGTAGCCAAAGCCAAAACCCTGGAGGATCTGGCTGATCTCACTGAGAAGATCAAAAACAGGGGAGTAGAAGATATGGTTCTTGATCTGAGCTCCGCTGGTCTAACCGAGACTCTTGGCAACCTTACCAAGATGAGAAGACTGTCTCTGGAGAAGAATTTCCGCCCTCTGGGCTATCCTACGATAGCTCTCACCCATGAGAAGAGTCCCTTCCAGGAAGTGGCTGAGGCCACTACTTATATCTGCAAATATGGGGGTATTGTGGTTATGGAGGGGAAAGAGAAGTGGCAGCTCCTCCCCCTGCTTGCTGTAAGACAGAATATCTACACAGATCCACAGGTTCCTAACACTGTGGAGGCAAAACTCTATGAGGTTGGGACCCCAGGGCCTGACTCTCCGGTATTACTGACCACCAATTTTTCCCTGACTTACTTCACCGTGGAGGGAGAGGTAGAGAGTAGCAAAGTTCCTTCCTTTATTTCGGTGGTGGATACGGAAGGATTGGGTGTGCTTAATGCCTATGCAGGAGACAAGTGGTCTGCCGCGAAGGCGATTAAGACTCTAGAAGAGCAAAAAGTGAAAGAAAAAGTGAGCCACAACAAGATAATCATTCCTGGACTGGTGGCCGTATTTCGCGCAGAGATAGAAGAGGAATCCCCCTGGCAGGTCATCATAGGTCCGGAGGAAGCCTCCCGAATACCTTCTTTTCTAAGAAAAGAGTGGAAAACATAACCGCAGGAGGCTATTTAGATGTCCTTTACCATAGCTGTGGCCGGTAAGGGAGGAACGGGCAAGAGCACCCTGGCCGCGCTAATGATTCTCAAGCTAGTGAAAAATGGGAAAGGGGCCGTTTTGGCCGTGGACGCGGATCCCAATGTCAATCTGAACGGGCTCCTGGGAATTGAGATGCATCAGACAGTGGGCGGTCTAAGGGAAGAGACCCTCAAGGTCATAAAAAAGGGGGACTTCCCAGCAGGAATGTCCAAATCAATGTATTTGCAGCTTGGCCTCGAGGAGTGTCTCATCGAAGACAAGGGTTTGGATCTTTTGGTCATGGGAAGACAGGAGGGTCCGGGCTGCTACTGTCTGGTTAACAGTATTTTGCGCGAGTTCTTGGATTCTATCAGTAGAAACTACCGGTATGTTGTCATCGATAACGAGGCAGGGATGGAGCACCTATCCCGTCGCACCACCCGAGATGTGAATATGCTATTACTCATCAGTGATGATAATCCGGTATCCCTGCGCTCAGCGGGCAACATCAGCAGAATGGGGAAAGAGTTGGATTTAGCTATAAGCAAGAAATATCTCATTCTCAACAACGTTCGGGAGACAATCCCGCTCCATCTGGAAAAGGAAATTGAGGAAAATGACCTTACCCTTCTAGCTAGGATTCCCCAGGATGAATTCGTGTCATCTTTAAGCAAGGAAGGCAGATCTCTGAAGGACCTGCCTGAAAATTCCCCTGCCCTTCGCTCGGTAGCCAACCTACTGGAAAAGTTGAACCTGGAATGAAAGAAGGAAGTGAAGTCTTCAAAAAACGAGCGCAATAAGGAGGCTGGATAATGAGCATTCCGGATTTTATACGCAAATGGGCGAGTCCTATCAATACGGTGAAGATTGGAGCCACCCAGGAAGAAGGAGGAACGCGTTCCCACACCATTACCATAGGGGGAGAGACCACCCTGCCTTTTCTTCATTTTGAAGGCAAGACACCGCACTTCCCCGTAGTCGCTATGGAAGTATGGGATGTCCCTCCCAATGATTGGCACCCCCTGCTAGCTGAATTCTTCTCTGATGTGTGGGGGGATCCTGCCTCGTGGGCAAGGAAATGTGAGGAGGAGTTCGGAGCCCATCTAATCTGTCTTAGGCTGCAGGGATGTGATCCTGATGGTGAAAACCGGGGTTCTGAAGAGGCCAGCCGCGCAGTGAAGTCGGTACTGGAAGCAGTCGGATCCCCTCTCATCATCTGGGGATGTGGAAATGACGACAAGGATAACGAGGTTCTTCCCAAATGCAGTGAAGTTTCGGCAGGAGAAAGGTGCCTTTTTGGATCCATCACCGAAGACAACTACAAGACTCTGGTAGCACTGTGCAAGGCTGATGGGCATAAATTGATCTCCGAGTCCCCGGTAGACATCAATATTGCCAAGCAGGTGAATGTTCTAGCCACAGATCTGGGGCTTGATCCTCAAGATATCGTCATCTATCCCACCACAGGAGCACTGGGGTACGGAATCGAATATGTGTACACCATTATGGAGAGAGGCCGACTGGCAGCCCTCGGAGGGGATAAAATGTGGGCCATGCCCATCATCTGCGATATAGGAAAGGAGGTCTGGAAGACAAAGGAAGCTGCCAGCAGTCAGGAAGAGGCTCCCCAGTGGGGGGATCATAGACAGCGCGGTCCCTTATGGGAAGCAACTACTGCCTATACCTATCTTCTGGCAGGAGCCAATATTATTGTCATGCGGCATCCTGAGGCGGCAAAAGAGGTTACTGAATTCATAGGTAAACTGATGGAGAAGTCCGGTAGCTCAGGTGGCTCGGAGGAGGAGACAAAATGATCATCATAGGTGAGAGAATTAACGGAGGATTCAAAGATAT
>CAYYHL010000179.1:0-4062 GCA_964471775.1 uncultured Clostridia bacterium | reverse complement strand
GTTCATATCTATATGGGCATGTCCAACCAGATGAATTGCATACTGCTTTGCCAGAGGCCTTAGAGGAGTAAGATTATTCCTTATCTGGTCTACGGCATTTAAGAGTTTTGATGGCTTCAGAGTGAGAATGTCTTTTGGCTGTACATCAGCGATAGCTCTTTCAGCAATCTCTTCTCCGCCAGCTAGTTCCTTAGCAAACTTCACCTCTTCCGCCAGCGAAGCTAGTTCGAATGCTATTCCGTCTACTTTGCTATACCGCAACTCCACAAGAGGAATACCCGGTTGACCTTCCCCAGCGAGAGCATGAATAACAATAACATGCTCCTCACCAGGCAAAGCACTTTGGGATACAAGAAGCCCTGGTCTTCTAAAATCTAGCCAGTGTTTGGCGAAAAACATTTTCTTTTCATCCATGAATAACTCTGTCGCTATAGAGATATTTGAAGCTGCAGCCGATGAGAAAATTTCCACTTTGGAGCCCACTACAGAAGCTCCACCGATCTTTTCTGGAATGACTATCTTCCTCCTGAACCAAGCATCTTTCTTCGCATCCCAAATGCAAGGTAAACTTACCACTTCCCAGGAAGCGTCATCATACTCTAATTTTTCAGCACCAACCAACTTTCCGGCCTTGAATCTCCACTCTTTCTGCTTTCTGTAGCCCCAGAATACTTCTACTTTCTTTTCCAGAGCATTAATAATGTGACTCAATTTTCGAGACATAGATGCCTCTCTTTGTAGTCTTCTCTATCTTGCCCTTTCTCATCCGGCTAAGCGTACATTCCGGGGAGCCTGGTGAATAGAGAATGCATATCGCTCGTCGGAAGAACCGTCAAGTCTTCGTCAAAGATCGAGAAAGAGTGATGCGTATGGGATTGGCAAGACACAAAAGTTCTTCATTCTCCTTTGCATAGACTTCACATCTGTACCAGCTACTCTCTTTTGGCAAATCAGAGAGAATAACTTTTTCGTCCTTTCCCCCTGCAAGGGAACTGCTGTAGAATTCAGTGCCATTTTTGATGATCTCGAGTCGCGCAGACTTTCCAAGACCTTTTATCTCAATTTGAAAACTGATGGGCTCCTTTTCTATGAGTTTTATCTCGTCACCGCATTCATATTCCTTATCCGTGTATTGGGCTGAAAAAAACAATGAGGGTCCTGAGCTGACAAACACATTGCCTCGTCTCAGCCCTTCCAAAATTCCATCCTCGGTGAGAGAACACGCGTGAACAAAGGTCCTGGGAAGGCGCCCTTCTTTCTTTTCTTCCACGTCATGCCAATCTCTGCCGCTGATCCCGACTATCTTGAATCCCTGGCTCAATAGTCTGTCCCATAATCTGAAGCTCCTGTAGTTCTCAATTTTCCTTTCGTTCCAGCACCCAGCCCAAACGTCCATTAAATCTACCTTTCGGTAATCTAGGTCCCACAGTTTCCACCTGCACCCGGCACAAACAGGATCACCGATGGTGAAGGGATGAGCCACAGCAAATAAAGCTCTTTGAGCATGCACTTCGTTAATGATTTCATTGATATTTCTTGTCCTTCCCTTGCAATGCCAATCAACGAAGGAAGTTAGTCCGAGACCCAGAGCATGACCATAGTAAGTAGTGAACTCCATACCTCGAATTATCAACAGGTCTCCTCCATCCGGAATTGAGTTAAGCCCGCTCATTGTATTGTGATCCGTAAGGGCAATAAAATCCAATCTCTCTTCCCTCCCCGCTTCCATTATCCTCTCCAGGCTATTCTTTCCGTCGCTATGGTAAGAATGGACATGCAACTCGCCGCTATACCAAGCTTTCTTGCCTCCATAACTCGAAAGACGCATCAGCCTCTTCCGAGAAGGTTCGAGGGTCTCTTCCTCCCTTTTCTGGACTAAGGAGACCTCCAATCTATATCGACACTGGTCCGTCACTATAGCGTGAGCTTCTAGTACCGCCATCCAGGAGCCTGAAGTTATCCTGCAGGGAGTAAATCCTGGGCTACCGTAAGTCGTACTTATCCTGACAGGCCTCTCGGAATTTTGATCCCATCTGCCCACAAAACGACCTTTCGCTTCATACAATGACAAATTAATGAGATTTCTAAGAGGAGAGGCTCTTTTGAGAAAATAATCAAGGATTAAGGCTGTCTCTTTTCTAGTTCCAACTTCCTTCGCATATTCGTGGACAGCTTCCTTTATCCTCTGATAATTCTCTTTTGTATCTTTCAAAGTTCTTGGAGAATACGAGAAGCTCATCTGAATTTCACCGATCCCCTCCGGAACCTCAAAAGTGAGGGGAGAGAACTTCTTCTCATCCTCCTTTCCGAGATGTCCTTCTTTGATAAAATAGCTCTTTCCTCGAGGTTCCATACGATAGTTCTTTCTCTTCTTGGGCTAAAGATGAGCTTTATCAAGACTCACTTTAGCCCAAGTTCCTTCCTAAATGTTTGAATTTACATCCCCAAAACGCTAACCCTGATAGTTGAATCTATTATTCTCAAGAGCAGCAAGGCATTCAGCGAGGGATTACTGTGATATCCCTTTGATCTATCGTCATCATCACGCGAGTTCCTTCTTTAAGTATTTTGTATTTCCGGGGATTATGGACTTCAACTGTTAAAATCTTCTCCTCTCGGATGTTGACCTTGTACCTAATCATATTGCCTATGAATGTAACCTCTGAAATATCGCCTTCCACGTCGGTCGCTAATTGGTGAGATTGGATGGCTGTTCCTATTTCTATATCTTCCGGTCTTACAAATAACATCACATCCTGCCCCTGTTTGATGGTCTCATCTATTTTCCCCTTTATCGAGAGCCCCTCACCAATTTCCACAGTTACGGTATTTCCTTCTTTGCTTGATACCCTACCTTCCATGAAGTTCATCGTTCCTATGAAGCTCGCGACAAACGCAGTCCGAGGATTGGAGTATATCTCAAAGGGACTTCCAATTTGTTCAACCACGCCTCTATTCATTACGGCAATCCTGTCAGAGATGACCAGCGCTTCCTCTTGATCATGAGTGACATACACCATGGTGATACCAAGCATCTTTTGCAGTCTTCGGATCTCCTGGCGCACCTCTACTCGAACTTTAGCATCCAAGTTACTCAGCGGTTCATCCAAGAGGAGAACCGGAGACTCGACCACTAAGGCTCTGGCAAGAGCGACGCGCTGCAGCTGCCCCCCGCTTAACTGATCTGGACGCCTTTTCCCCATTTCACCCAACCCTAACATTCTCATAACGCTGGCAACTTTTTCTTTTATCTCATTCTTAGGTATTTTTCTTAATTTCAAGCCATAGGCGATATTATTGAAAACATTCATAAAAGGCCAAACGGCATAGGACTGAAAAACAAACGCAGTGTCCCGCTCCCAGGCAACAGTATCGTTCACCATTTTTCCCCCAATATACACCTGGCCAGCATCTAGACTACTCAGACCTGCAATTATCCTCAGTGTGGTGGTTTTTCCACATCCGGAAGGACCCAAGAGAGTAAAAAACTCCCTCGCCTTTATATCGAGGCTTACCTTACTAAGCGCAAGGGTATTGCCATAGTACTTTGTGATATTCTTGATTTTGATACTGGCTGCCTTTTTGGAGATTGGAGTCGACATTCCTGCACCTCCACAATTTAGACTCCTATTTTTATCCCACCATGGGTTAACTTATTTATGATAAGCAAGGGCACAAATTCTATTAGTAACATCAAGAATGAAAGAGCTGCGGCTATCCCAGTGTTTGCCGCTGTATTCTGGTAGATCAATATGGGTAGGGTGGTCCATGGGGCTGTGTAGAGTATTATGGTGGCACTGAACGTTCCCACTGTAAATAAGAATGCCAGGGTTGCTCCAGAGATTACCCCGGGCATCAGCATTCTCGCTGTTATCTTGCGAAAAGTCTTCATGGGAGGAGCCCCAAGATTTAGAGACGATTCCTCATACGCATCAGAAATTGAGTACAAAGTTGATTCAATGGACCTAGTAATATGGGGCAGTCTTCTGACAAAAAAGCATAGCGCCAGAATCATCCACGTACCCGTTAAAATAATTGGTGGGGAATTGAAAAATGCAACAT
>CAYYHL010000178.1:0-4123 GCA_964471775.1 uncultured Clostridia bacterium | reverse complement strand
CCAGCAAGAAGAGAAGGAGGGGAGAACGAAATGAAACTTCGTCAAAAGCTGCTGTGGGTCTTAGGTTTAGTTGCCCTGGGAGCATTTTCTCTGGCAGGATTCCTTTCATATGTAGGATTCATTCCCCGGATGACTGCGTACCGCGCTCTGACAGCGATGTGGTATGAGCCTAGCATTGGACTGATGGCAGGAGCCGTGTTTCTATTCCTCCTGGCTCTCAGCATCTACCTACCCATATCAACTTGGCTCAAGGGTGAAGGGAGAGTGATTACCTTTTCCAATCCCTTGGGGACCGTTGAGATATCCAGGGAGGTAGTATCTCGGTTTATACGAAGAGTAGGACAAGAAATTGGGAAGGTGGAAGGTGTAAAAGTAGAAATCAAGCCTGTAGACGAGGGGGCTCGATGCTACGTAACCCTGGCCGTCTGTAGCGAGGCGGAAGGAGGAATTCCTGGGTTGCTAAACAGTTTTCAAGAGCTGGTTAAGAAGCATCTTGTGGAGACGGTGGGAGTTCCGGACGTGAAAGAGGTGAAGGTAAAGGTGACAAAGATATTCTCAGAAAAGAGAAGAAATGAAGTGAACAAAGGTGAGAAGATCGCAAGATTTAAGGAGTTAGGAAAGACGTTAGACCACCTAGCGGAGAGAATCAGAGGCCGCACTCAGGAAGAGTTGGGAAAGGGTGGAGATGAAATCAAAGCCTGGAGAACAAGACTTGATGAACTTGGCGAGAAGATCAAGAAGACAACCCAGGAAGGAGTGGAAAAGTTCTCTGTTGAAGCGAAGGGAATGGTCCAGGTTGTAAAGCTAAGATCTGACATCAGAGAGACGGAAAAGAAACTTGGTAGTCTCGTCAAGGAACTAGGGGAAAGAACGTACCGGCTCCACTTGGAGAAGAAAATTGGGAATGTGGAGCTTAAGAAGCTGGGAGGTAAAATTACCCAAATCAGGGAAGACATAGTGGCGAGGGAGAAACGTATTCAGAGATTAAGAAAGAAGTAAGCAAGACAAACAAATAAACTTCACACGTAGGACATAACATATTTTCAAAACTCAAGTAGACTAAAGCAAGGGTACAAGCTAGAGGGGGAGGGGGTGTTTTAAATTGTCTAGGTTCTGCGTACCTTTAGAAAAGCCTAAACCCGATAGTGACAGGTTTATTGACATCTTAATGGGAAGACAAAGTACCGACAAACCACCCATATTCGATTTCTTCGTTGACGAACAAGTCATGCATCTCATACTAGAAGAAATGATGGGACGAGACTGGATTTCTCCCTATAAGGTGGAAGCCGCTATCAAAAAAGTAGCTACAAGCGACAGGAAGATCATGGCAGCTTATTGGGACAACTACATAGAGTTTTGGTACCGAATGGGATATGATTATGTGATAGTGGGAATAGGCTATGACTTTCCGTTAAGGCCTCACGTTACGAAAGATACAGCAGAACTATCTACAGGTGAAAGAGCCTGGGCAGAGGAAACACAGGGTTTAATACAAAACTGGGAGGATTTCGAGAAGTATCCATGGCCCAAATTCGAGCATCTAGATTTCTTTCCATTTGAGTATATGTCGTCCCATCTCCCTGACGGGATGAAGATGATTGCTTCACATGCGGGGGGCCCAATGGAATGGCTTACCTGGATACTTTCGGTGCGAGGACTAAGCCTCCTCTTGTACGACAGTCCAGAACTTGTACAGGCAACTGCAAACCGGATTGGTGATTTGATAGTGAAGTTCTATGAACAGCTTTTGGAAATACCTAATATTTGTGCCATTTTCCCTGGGGATGATATGGGATTTAAGACAGCTACTATGATTTCTCCAAAGCACATGCGGCAGTACATTCTGCCATGGCACAGAGAATTTGCTCAGATGGCCCATGCTAAAGGCCTTCCCTACTTCCTGCACTCCTGTGGTGATGTAGAGAAGATAATGGATACCCTCCTTGACGACGTACAAATTGACGGGAAGCATTCGTTTGAAGATGCAATCATTTCGGCTCAAAATTTTCAGCGGAAATATGGCAACAAAATAGCCGTTTTAGGTGGCGTAGATATGGACTATCTGTCCAGGCAGAGCCCAGATGAGATCCGTCGCTACGTACGAAAACTTATTGAGGACTGTTTACCAGGTGGGCGATTTGCTGTTGGCGCAGGTAACTCTGTTGCAAATTACGTTCCAATCGAGAACTACTTCGCTATGCTAGATGAGGCGCTAAGATAGCAGCACGAGATAAAGCTGTCTGATAGGCGGTTTGTTCTATGAGGTTAGCCAACCCAACGTTCTGCTACGTTCTGAGTACTTCTGGGACTTGACAGCTAGCAAGTGGAGATTTAATGTGGCCCCACTGGCTGATATGGGAAATCAGGGATGGCTATTCCCCTTTCTTAGCCACTACAAATCAGTACAAGGGACACAGAAATGGGAATTGAGAAGATGATAGATCGGAAGGGCAATCAACAATAGACAAGAGAAAACTCAATTCAAAAAGGAGATCCAGGATGGGAATAGATGCTACAGTTAAGAGCCTTAGACATTTATTTACCGAGAAGATAATAGAGCTACAAGACGAACCTGAATTTCAGTGGAAAAGGGAGGGAGTAAAGTATGCCGTGGATAAGAATCAAAACCCCTGTGTGAAGCTAGCTCTTGGAAATATTCCCTTAGATTATGATTTGTGGAAAGGACTCAAGAATCCTGCTATTGTTGGCTTATACCCCCTTGGCCTACGAGAGATCTGGGAGTTCTACGCAAATAGGAGGAAGACAGGGGTTGATGAATCCGGGAGACAGACAATTTTTCAGATACCGCGCTCCTACGATTTTGCCCTTAAGAATTACAGTCGGGCACTCATAGTTTCTGTAATGTTTCCTTTTTCCCTTGAAGTCATTGAAAACTACATTCAGCTTACGCTTAAAGAGAAAAGAGAATCCTCCCACATATTCTCAAGAATGTACGAGGACGTTAACCTCATGATCGACAAAGCTACATCAAGGATAGCCGCCAGTCTTGTCACAAATGACACTGTGGTTGTGGCGATGACCAATGACAATGTCAAGGCTATCTCTCAGGAAGCTGTACCTTCTACACATCAGGGGACGTCTCATGGACCGTGCAAAGCAGGTAACTACCCGCAAAAAAGCATTGCAACACTGATGGGGCTTGGACAATTCGGGGTATCAAGAATTTTCTTCAGAGATGAAATTATTGATGATAAAGTTGAAAGACTCTCCGGACCCTTAAGGTCTATCATCATATTTGATAAGAAGGAGCTAGTTAGAGACGGTAGCGACGGGATCGTCTACCCTACCCAAGCTTGGCGTCAGTTTCTCTTCAAGCTGTTTGACTTCACCGATATAGCGCCACACATCAACAAATACAGGTTCTGCTCGTACATATCGTACGATGACGAGGGCTGCAGAAAGTGCATAGATCTTTGTCCTTCCGGTGCACAAATTAGTTCTGTTCCAACTCCTCACGGGGCCTATCCAGAGAAGATTTCAAATCAAACCCACAGGTTCTGGGAGGGCAAGCTCCAGTTTGACTTTGCTCGGTGCTGTGAGGACAGAGGACAGATGGGAACATTATTTCCAGAGTGGTCTTGTGCAAGATGCGTGTCGATCTGCACAGGTGCAGGCAAGAGAAGGATGCACGCTACTAACAATTTCTATAGAAAAATGCTTCAATTGACGAAAGAACTGGAAGCAACCTCTTTCCCAGCCTAGAGAATCTCACCCAAGAACTCCAGAAAATCGCAAAGAAAAAATGATCCGTCCTCGAGCTGAGCTCCCGGGCAGGACAATGTTGACAACAAATTGCGGTGTCTTAGAAGTTGCATAGAATGGCTCCGGGGACGGGACGATGTCAGAACCCATCCTAGAGAGTGTCGAGGAAGAAATGCAGATTACAGTCGACGATCTTCCAGCTTGACCGAAATACGTAGCTCTCGGGACGCTTCGGACCCTACCGGTAATTGAGCGGATAGTCCCGCCCTCTATTTGCTCATCATCTCATCCCAGAACGCCAGCTTCTCTTTGATCAAAGAAGGTATTGGAAGATCATAGGGGCAACGCTCCAGGCACTCTTCGCACTCTGTGCAGCTCCTCGCCTTCGCCATCGCCT
>CAYYHL010000177.1:0-4124 GCA_964471775.1 uncultured Clostridia bacterium | reverse complement strand
TCTGGATCATCCTCCAGTAGAGGAAGAAGATCAAAGAAAGCCGATCCTACTATGGGGTCTCCTCCAACGTTTATGGCAATGCTCTGACCAATTCCCTTCACAGAAAGAAGACTGCATGTTTCGGTGAGCATACCGCCGCTGCGCGAAAGAACAGCGACACTACCCGGCGTAAAGGCCCGGTTGCACTCGGACAGCGGTCCCCCTGCCGAACCAAGTTTTACCCTGCCGGGTGAGACCATGCCCAAAGAATTAGGACCAACAATCCTCACACCTTTTTGCTTGGCAAATTCGATCATCTGAACTACATCAGCCCGCGGAATTCGCTCGGTGAAGACATTCACCAGTTCAATACCCGCATCTATAGCCTCAAAAGTGGCATCCTTGGCAAATCCTGGGGGTACGGAGACAATGGAAGTGTTAGCCTCATGGTTCCTCATCGCGGTCTCGACGCAGTTATAGACCGGCACCCCATGAACCCTATGGCCCTCTTTTCCCGGGGTTACTCCAGCCACAACCCTGGTTCCATAATCCAGCATACCTTTGGTGAAAGTGACCGCCTCCCTTCCGGTGATACCCTGAACAATAACCCTGGTTGAATCACTAAGCAGTATCGCCAATTTACGAGCCCTTCTTTATCATCTGGACAGCCAACCCTGCCGCCTCCTCCATGGAGGTGCTTCGATCATAGTACCTGACCCCGTACTTTCTAAGGATAGCATAACCTTCCTCCTCGAACGCCCCTGCAGATCGAAAAAGGACGGGATAGCTTTTGGGATCCATACCAAGCTCTACCATAGCTTTAATGAGTCCCCTGGCCACAAAATCAACCCGGGAATTACTGTATACATTGGTAATGACAGCTATTCCTTCTACTCCGGGTTTGGAGAGGACGAGCTTGGCCAGTTTGTATATCTTGCTGACCGGTGCATTCCCCCCTACCTCACAGTAGTTAGCAGGTTTTCCACCATATCTTAGAATAGCATCAAAAGTAGTGAGACTTCCTCCCCCTGCACCAATCAAAAGTCCGAGATTACCATCAAATTCGATCACCCTCCCCGCTACCCCTCGATAATCAGCCTTATCAATCTGGGCTGCTTCAATCTCAAAGGGGGTGGGAGGCCTCGCCTTGTCCTCTCTTTCTTCAATGTGGAACCCGCCCAATCTTTCTTTCTGTCGGAAAAGTGCATCGTCTTCAATTTCGATGTGGGCATCCAGAGCAACGAGTTTTCCTCGGCTCGTTAGGACAAGAGGATTGATTTCCACCAATATCGCATCAAACTCGGAAAAAACCCCCCACAACTTGAGTAGAATAGCTTGAGCTGCCCAGGGAAGTTTTGCGGGAAGGTCAAGATTTTGCACCAGCTCCCAGGCCTTATAGGGCTGCAGACCCATAAACGAGCTGATAGAAGATTTATGTATCTTCTCTAGATGCTTACGGGAGGCCTCATTTATGTCAACGCCCCCCAGGCTGCTACAGATAATGAAAGGAGTCTTTTTCACCTCATCGTAGGTGTATCCTACATAGAGTTCCTGCTCTATGTCTAATCTTTCCTCAACCAACAGACTTCTAACGGCATATCCCTGGATCTCGGCCTTCAGCATCTCTTGTGCAACCTGTTCCGTCTCCTGAGGGCTCTCGGCGAACCTCACTCCTCCCACCTTTCCCCTACCTGTGGCCAAGACCTGAGCCTTAAGAGCAACGGGTCCGGCAACTTCCAGAGTGAAGGCCCTCGCCTCCTGGGAACCGGTCACAACCCTGCCTTTAGGAACGGGAATACTATAGCTCGATAAGATTTTCTTACTCTCAAATTCATACAATCTCATCAGCTAGCTCCCTCGCAAGATCTATCCCCTTCTGGAGAGCCTTGAGGTTCAGGTCCTCCGTTCCTTTGGGGACACTCTCTCGAACAGCCTCTCTTACAGCCTTGGTTGTGCTTAACCTCGTAATGCCTACCAATGAGCCCAGCATAATCATATTGGCCACTATCTTTCTTCCGAGCTCATTTGTGGCAATTCGAGTGGCCGGGATTTTGTAAATCTTGATCCGAGGCACCTGTGGAATCTCAGGAACCAAATCAGGGTCGACCAAAAGAGTTCCCTCTTCCTTTAAACTAGATACATAACGGCTCAGTGCCTCCTGAGACATGCATACCAGGACATCGGCTTCTTCCACCAGAGGATAGTCCACTCTTTCATCCGAGATGACTATCTCTGAGGCACAAGCTCCGCCTCTGGCTTCGGGACCGTAGGATTGGGTTTGTGTCACATGCTTTTTGTCATGAAGGCCAGCGGCCCTGGCGATGACGATTCCGGTCAGAACTATTCCCTGTCCTCCGAAACCAGATATTTTGACTTGCATTCTAGACACTCTGGGCCTTCCTTTTTTGAATGATCTCCCTGAGGGATGCACCAAATTCGGCCTTATCTTCATCAACAAACTCGCCCAGGATGAACTTATCCTTGAGCTCTTCCTCCGAGGCTCCCGCCGCTCTATCTCTCCTGATGGAATTTTCCTTAAACCACTTCATCATCTCAACCCCATTCCCAATCCTGTTCCTTTTTCCATACTGGGTAGGACACTGAGACATAATCTCTATGAAAGAGAATCCTTTTTTCTGGATTCCCTTCTTGATAGACCTTATGAGCTGCCTGGCTTGAACGCTGGTCCACCTGGCCACATAGGTAGCCCCACAGGAGGCGGCTAGCTTGCATAAATCAAAAGGATATTCAGTATGGCCAAGTTGGGAAGTCATGGTGAAGGCACCACGGGGAGTGGTGGGAGAAAACTGCCCCCCTGTCATTCCATAGTTGAAATTGTTAATAACAACAGCTACCAGATCCACATTTCTCCTGGCCGTCTGGATGAGATGATTGCCTCCGATTCCGGCGCACTCACCATCCCCCATATGGCATATTACGGTTAGCTCTGGATTAGCCAGTTTTACTCCGGTAGCAAACCCAAGGGGTCGGCCGTGAAGGGTGTGAAAGTAGTCGCCTGCCCAATAGGTGCACATTCTTCCCGTGCAGCCGCTGCCCCCGACCCACACGACTTCCTCAGGAGCAAGCTCGAGCTCCTCAATGGCCCTGATGGTATAGTACCAGACCTGCCCAATGCCGCATCCTTCACACCAAAGATGCGGAGTTCCCGGTCGGTCAAATCTGAAATAGCTAAGAGCGGGATGCTGCTTTATTTTAATTCACCTTTCTTATTAGATCGTATATCTCACTGGGACGGTGAAGCTGGACACCTGGCTTGGGCAAAGAAAGAACCTCGACCTGGGCCCCTACCGAGCGTTCCACTTCCCGAACCATTTTCCCGACATTCATCTCAGGAACAATGATACCCTTAGGTATTTTGTCCGCTATTCTCTTAAGATAACTATCAGGAAAGGGCCATAGAGTGATAAGCCTCAGGTAACCCGCCTTAATTCCTTCCTTCCTCGCCTCTATCACCGCTCGTCTGGCGGAGCGAGCCGTGGAGCCATAAGAGACAACCACAATTTCGGCATCTTCCATGAATTCTGTCTCTACCCGGGTAAGATCTTCCACTTTCTTCTCTACCTTATTGCAGAGCCTCTCCACCAGAGCTTTCTGAACCTCATAGGAAGTGGAGGGAGACCCTGTTTCGGTATGGGTGAGACCGGAAACAGGCATCCTGTAACCTTCCCCGAAAGCCGGCATAGGGGGAACGTCGGTATCAGATTCCACCTTAAACGGCACAAAACCATTGGGACAAACTTTCGGCTTTCTTCTCTCTACCACGCTTACCTTGTCAGGAATGATCACTTTCTCTCTCATATGCCCCACAATCTCATCGGCTAGGATGAAAGTGGGAACTCGGTAAATCTCGGAAAGACTAAAAGCCTCCAGAGTGAGGTCGAACATCTCTTGAGGGGAATCAGGAACCAAGGCAATAATGGAGTAATCAGCGTTGCTTCCGTACCTTACCTGATAAACATCCCCCTGCATGGTCTTGGTGGCCACACCTGTTCCCGGACCTGCTCTTTGAACATCAACAATCACACACGGAGTCTCTGTTATGGCAGCGTATCCTATGCACTCCTGCATAAGGCAGATCCCATTGCCCGAGGTGGCTGTCATGGCCTTCCAACCTCCACAGGCTG
>CAYYHL010000176.1:0-4137 GCA_964471775.1 uncultured Clostridia bacterium | reverse complement strand
TTCAACTTTGATGTTGTGCCATTTCCAGCTGCATCACAGGTTTTGAGCATAATAGCCGCCGTAGTCTTCATTGCTGTTGCCATCGGCTTAGTAGCGGGAATCGTAGTCAGGGCCGTACGGATTGTGATTACCAGCATAAGGGCAGGGAGCTGAGTAAGCTGCTCGTGCCGATATGCCGATGCTAGTGGCAATCCTTCCCTTTCGATGGTTTCCCCAAATCTTTGATGAATGACCAAACAGAGAATACAGTCTTAGTGCAGTCACCTCCGGCAAGCTGGCTTCTCCCAGGTCGTTCCAGTGCAGTTGGGGCAAAAATACCCAAACCCTGTTCTATATTAGCATTAAGCCCTGTTTTCGACCAAGAAAATCTTACCTCAAATCTCTGCAAAATGATAAAGGACAAATAGTCCGTCCTTGGGTTGAGCTTGAAAAGCATCAGTATGAAAGACTAAAGGAACTAGAGGAGAATACAGGTAGGCGAGTATCTCGGATGATCCGGGAAGCTGTAACCGGCTTTGTAACAAAGAAAGACTATTCCATTAGCATTGGTGCTTCACATCTTCCAAGGACATCAAGAGAAAACTATAGACGAGTAACTACCTATCTTTCTAGGTCCGACTTGAGTCTTTTGTCAGGCATCTCTAAAGAAACGGGAAGATGTAAGACTCATTTGATTAGAGAGGTTGTAGACAACTATCTTGGGAGCACCGTGATTCGACGACAAAGAGGAAGGCAACCAAGCAACCATGATGGCTGATTCAAGAATGCAGGCAGAAGTCAAGCTGCAGAGAAATTCAGCTCCCGGGAGGGACCGACACAGGGGTTTGCTTGCACCTTTTGCACTCCCCAATTGATCACAAAACTCCGCTGCCGTTCCGTCGCGTTGAAGATACGTACCCAACATGAGTCTAGTTCGAGTTCCGTCCCCGGAGCCATCGTCTGAGATGACCTTCCAGAAGAGATTCGAAATCCGCAACGAACGGTGAGGATAGCAGAATGTGACGTCATAGTGCCTATCTGATCTGGGAAGGCTAAAGGATTCTTTCCTCTGGTTGCGATTCAACGTGGGAGTTCGCGTTACCAGAAGCCTTGTAGACACGGTTCACCATTTTGCAGGACTTTTTGTTTCAACCATGTTGAAACTTTGTCAAGCCTTTTGCATCATAAGAAATACCGAACCATACATTTCAGGATTCGTTTTGAACTTCTCTACCTCCCGCTGGTCTTTATCAAATAAATCAAGAGCCTTGGGATCGTCAGTGTGTTCTGCACGAACGTCTTGGATGAGTCTTTCTAAAGGACCATAGTATTCAAGTCGCCAAGCATCGCTGGGTACTATGAAATGCCCTAGAAGCTTATAGCCGGAGCTAGGTATTCTTTTCAACTTTTTCGCGAGATCAGCTATTTCATCATGGACTACTAAGAATCCATTTCGCTTCAGGAAACGCCTCCACTCCTTAAGACCTCTTTCAAAGCCGATTCTCCATATTGAGCCTTCAGCCCAGATGAGGTCGAAGCTCTCAGCAGGGAAATCCATTTCTAGCATTGAACACCTCATGGTCCTAACTCGGTTTGAAAGACCTGCATCTTTGATCTTTTTCGTAAGCTCATCCAGGAAAGTCTGGTTGATGTCCAACCCTGTTATCTGCCCCTGGCTCAACCTTGCAAGTTCCATAGTCGGGACTCCCCTGCCACATCCGACATCCAGAATACGGGGGTTATCAAATTCGGGAATCATCTGAAATGCTTTTCTTGTGTATTTAGTGAGGTTTTCTCGGAGATGGTCCTTCTGAGTTTCATATGATTTGATTTTGGTCATTGGTAGGTACTCATGCATATATTAGGCTGAAACTTTTCAAAAAGTCGATCACACAGCAAGATAAATCAATACATCGTTCCGTCCCCGGGTAGGGGGACTGAGGCTCCTGGTTCGCCTCTCCTTCGTTTCTCTATCTTCCACGACACACGCGGCCGGAATATGGGGATCGCCATTTTCAGGGGGGAGTCGAAACGATGAAGAGCCAAGAGGCGAGTTTCAGTTTTTCGATTGCTTTGTCCCTGGCAGAGATAGTGACCAGGTGTGCCCTCTCTTTGAGGTCTTTGGTGATTTGATGGCTAAACTCACCAGTTACGGGGTTGAATGTCGCTCCGAGTACGGTTTCCCCCAGTCGCATCCTCAGTGAAGACCTATCGATGTCTTCGTCGACGATCTTCGCAGAAATCAGTGGTCGACGATCTTTGATTCTTGAGGAATCCTTAGGCTTCCATGACTCAGTCACAAGCACGCGAGAGGTGACTATGCGGGAAAAATCATCCAAGGTATACTCTTGCAGCATGGCGAACCGAGAAAGACGCAGTGTGCTCGAATCCCTTGAATTAGGACACGAATTGGTCGTCACCGCTACTTTGTACCCACATTCTCGTATCTCATTTTCCAAATGCGAATCATAGAGTCCGTAGGGGTAGGAAAAGAGACTCACACTGGTATTCAGTTTTTCTTCAAGGAGTTTCCTTGAATCTTTGAGTTCTTCCAAAACTCTTTTTCGGTATTCATCCTGATCTAGCCTCTTTCTTAGCAAGAGAAAGTTGGGGTGCGATTTGGTATGAGAGCCTACTTCGAAGCCATCTTTCAACAGGACCTTGAGATCATCCCAGGATAGACTGTTCCGGCACGACGAGATGAAATATGTGTAGACGAAGAAGGTCGCTGTGAATCCCTTTTGTTTAAGGATTGGCACGGCCTTGGTGTAGCCCGACTTCCAGCCGTCATCAATGGTAATCACTACCGGCCTTGCAGGCAGTGAATTGAGAGAACCAGCCACATAATCTGCAAGTGTCTTAAGAGAAATGGAATGAAATCCGTTCCTTCGAAGGTATTCCATCTGGTCCTCAAACGCTGTTGGCGTCACTGCATAAGTGCTCGAGCAAGCATCCTCAAACCGGTGGTAGCATAGTATAGGGATAGTTACTTCTTCGGCTGGTTCCTCGAGAGTTCCATCCAGGTTGGTGTGCTTCGCTCCTTCTGCCTCTTGTCCCTGAAAACCCCTTTCATTCTCACCGGCACACTTATTGGCTACACTGTGACCCCAACAATGCGCCTGCGGTAGTCTGAGAATAGCCGTAACTGCAATGGCAAGAACAAGTATCGTGAGGGTGCGTCGAATCACTCAATACCTCCCTGTCACCAGTCGTTCCGGGCGACTCGCACTGCTGAAGAGGAGGATTTCACCTTTTCTCGCCTTCCCCTTTTTACAGTGGGGAAGATGCCAAGGCCAATCGGGGCCGCTCTCCATCCTCGCCCAGACATGGATGAGAGCAGCAGTAACTGCATTGCCCGCTTTCCTAGATCCTGTCTCTGTTATTCCAGTCTGATCGGCCATCCTCTACAGCACACATGCCTCGTTCATTCCATCGTCCGGCGTTCAATGATTACCCACCGGCAGCTGTCTTAATCCTACCTGCCAAACCACACACCGTCAAACCCACTCTCGTTACTCCACAATCCTAGAGACAGTTTAGGATTAGTAAGGAGCAAACGGGCTTCCATCCCTATTCCCTCGAGGATCTTGACCGGCGGGGAACCCGTAAACTGAAGTGTCCCACATCATCGATCATACCGAGTGAGATGGAGAATTCACGGTGATCTTCGGTAACCTCCAAGGTTTCCCCCTGGTAAGACCACAGGCCCCAAATCAGCATTATGGCAACTTGACCTTCGCTTACCTTTTTCCCCACGTCCACTAGGATCTTCCTTGTCTGCTTGGTTCTTAGCTGGTATCATACAGGTAGGAGGATCCACATGTTCCCCGGGGGAGGGTATGGAAGGCCGAAAGAAAACCATGACAGCACCCTTACGATAATGTTCTGTGTCACCATCGTTGGTTGGTCAGCTGCCTTCTTCCTCTCAACTTGGACCGCGGAGTGCGACGGAGCAGTCGGCGCTAGATTCAGCACAGTCACAGGATCTGCGCAGACAGTGGCCCAGGAAGCGAGAGGAGATAACGAAGTTCGCGTTGCAGCCAAATCAGCAATCGTTGTGGACTATGACACGGGGAATGTCCTATGGGAAAAGAACCCGGACGAGCTCATGTATCCTGCGAGCACCACCAAAATGATGACTGCCATCGTCGCAATGGA
>CAYYHL010000175.1:2555-4178 GCA_964471775.1 uncultured Clostridia bacterium | reverse complement strand
CAGAGAGTCTGCGTTTGTGAGTGAGTTCCGCCAGCGGATTGGTCTGATCTGAATACTGAGAAAGGCGTCCAGTATTGAAAAAACTATCCACCGAATTCCTCACTGTCCTCGTATTAACGAGGGAGCGGGGAGTAACTGTTTCCGGATCCTGAATACTCATTCCCTGCTGTATGACTCGGGCAAGGTTAGCCAATCCACTATGGAGTTGTTCCGACAGAAGATCTCCCACTCTCCTCACTCTTCTACAGGACAAATGATCCAAGCTCTTTATTTCTTTTTTTTCTCTATTTAACCTTAAGAGGTATTTCATGGTACCTACAATATCCTCCAGTCGGAGAACTTCGGTCTCCCAATCACCATCTAAGCCCAATTCCTTATTGATCTGGAACCGACCAACTCTGCCTAGACTATATCGGCGGGGATCCAGAAATGTTCTGGTAAAGACTTCGTTAACTGACTCGAAAACAGGGGGCCGAGTTGGCCTGAGAGAATGATAAACCTTTAGAAGGGCATCCTTCTGCGTACCTGCCCCATCCTGCTTGAAGCTTTCTTCCAGGATTATTCTGTCGTCTGGATCCTCAAACTCCGCCAGAATTTCCTCAGGCACTCCGCCCATGGCTCTTAAGAATAGGGTCGCCAGAAATCTCCTCCTACGGTTGATCCGCATGTAGATGAGACCCTCTCTAATTTCAAAATCCAACCAGTTTCCTCTTTCTGGTATGACACGTGCTTTGTACATTACCCCGGAATTCGAAGAAGCAGAGATATCCTCTTCAACAAATACCCCAGGGGATCGTTGCAATTGGTTGACTATTATCCTATCCGCCCCATGGATAATAAAACTCCCCCTTTCCGTCATTACAGGAAAATCTCCCAGGTAGACTTCCTGCTCCGTGACCTCCCCGGTCTCCCTATTAACCAAGCGCAGCTTCACATACAGAGGAAGAGAATGGGTGAGTTCTTCCTCCTTGCATTTTTCCTCCGAATATCTGGGCTCCCTTAAATCATACTCTACAAAATCCAGGACCAATCTGCCATTGTAGCTTTCCACGGGAAATATATCCTTGAAAGTCCCCTGCAAACCCTCATTAACCCTCTTTTTTGGCGGAACATCTGCCTGCAAAAAGGCTTCAAAGGAGACCTTTTGCATCTCCAGCAGATTCGGTACCTCAATGACGGTTTGTGACTTAGCGAAAGTCAGTACTTTTGAACTTTTCTTCATGTCCATAAGTCAACCCCTACTTCACCTCTACCTTAGCCCCTACCGCCTCTAAAGTCTCTTTGATCTTGAGAGCTTCTTCCTTATTTACCCCCTGCTTGACCGGTTTCGGAGCTTGCTCTACCAAATCCTTGGCTTCCTTCAATCCCAGAGAAGTCATTTTTCTTACTTCCTTAATCACCTGGATCTTTTTGTTGCCCACCTCACTCAACATAACGTCGAACTCGGTTTTCTCTTCCTTTGCTGCGGCTTCACCGCCAGGACTAGGAGCTTGAATGCCAACAGGGGAGACAGCAGCTGCCTCGACTCCAAATCTATCCTCTAGGTCTTTTACCAACTCCGACAGTTCCAGCACGTTCATCCCCTCAATAGCTTTAATGATCTCCTGCTTTTTATCACCTTTT
>CAYYHL010000175.1:0-2455 GCA_964471775.1 uncultured Clostridia bacterium | reverse complement strand
CAGCACGTTCATCCCCTCAATAGCTTTAATGATCTCCTGCTTTTTATCACCTTTTTCCTTGTCTTCAGGCTGCATCCTAAGTTCTTTTGGAGGTTCTACTTTGGGTTCTTTCTTGGATTCCTCCTTGACTTCTACCTTGGGCTGTACTTTAGGTTCTTCTTTGGCTTCTCCTCTGGGTTCTTTCTTGGGTTCTTTCTTGGGTTCTATTTTGGGTTCTTTCTTGGGTTCTATTTTGGACTCTAGCTTAGATTCGACTTTAGCCCCTTTTCTGCCTTGAATCTTGGGTTCTTCTTGGGATTCCTTCTTTTGCTGTTGCTTTGCTTCTTCAATTTTTTCCCCGGTTGAGGATGCTGTTTTCGACATAGACTATCCTCCTTTTTTGGCCGAAATTGCGTTCAAAACATACATTAGTCGCCGCAAAGGCGAGTTCAAGGCGCCGGTTAGTCTTACTACTGGAAGCTGGAGAAAGAACAACATCTGGGACAAAAGAACCTCCCGAGAGGGCACTTTCCCCAAGCTCCTCACTTTGTCTTCTTCTAAGAGATCTCCACCCAGAAGACCTCCCTTGATGCTCAAATTGGGATGATCGGGAAGAAAATCCACCAGTACTCTGGCTGAAATCAAAGGGTCTCCTTCCACAAAGACTATCGCTGTGGGTCCACAAAAAAACTGCCCTAATCCTTCCAGCTCACCTTCCTCAACCGACCTCGTGGCAAGAGTATTCTTGACCACTCGAAAGGTGGCCTTCCCCTCTCTCAATTTACCTCGGAGCTGGGTAAGTTCTGCCACTTTTAGTCCTCGATAATCCACTATGAAAGAGGCCGGACATGTCCCAAGAAGCCTGCCGATCTCCTGGACCCTCTCCATCTTTTCTTTTAGCGCCATTTTACAAATCTTTCAATAGACTCCCTGCATCTACTCTTATGCCCGGTCCCATTGTAGAACAAAGCGAAATGCTCCGAAAATACGTCCCCTTCACCGTAGAAGGTCTATCTTTCTTCAAAGCTCTCAGCAGGGCCTTGAGATTCTCAAGCACGGCATTTTCGGTGAAGGAGATCTTTCCTATTGAAGTATGGATACCCCCACTGGCATCGTTTTTGTACTCAATCTTTCCCTTCTTCAATTCGTTGACCACCTCGGAGGGGCGTTCACTCACCGTCCCTACTTTTGGAGATGGCATCAACCCTCTAGGACCCAGGATTCGCCCTAATTTAGCCACATTCTTCATCGATTCGGGCGAGGCCACAACGGCATCAAAATCAAGCCATCCCTTCTCGATTCTGGCTACCACTTCCTCATCTCCCACCCAATCGGCTCCTGCCTTCCTGGCTTCCTCAGCCTTATCTCCTTTGGCAAAGACCAGCACCCTGAGTTTTCTACCCGTCCCATGAGGTAGAACCACTGTCCCCCTCACTCGCTCACCGCGTTCCTTGGGTTTTATGTTCAAAGAGACGGCCACCTCCAATGACTCCTCAAATCCACAACGAGAAATATTCTTCATCAGCTTTATAGCCTCTAGAGCGGTGTACTCCTTGTTTTTTTCCAGCCTCTCGGACATCTTTAGATACCTTTTACCCCTTTTGGTCATAATCAATCCTCTATTTCCAAACCCATGTTTTTCGCCGTTCCTTCAACGATCTTGACTGCGCCCCTCACATCGTAGGCATTCAAATCGGGCAGCTTGATCCTTCCTATCTCCTCCAAATCCTTGCGGCTCACCTTGCCCACCTTCTTACGGTTAGGCTCTCCCGAACCTTTCTCAATTCCGGCTGCCTTCTTGAGTAAGGAAGCGGCCGGAGGTGTCTTTAGCTCGAAAGTAAAAGACCTATCCCTGTACACAGTTATGGCCACGGGAATAATGATATCTCCCTTATCCTTGGTCTTTTCGTTGAACGCTCGGCAAAAATCCATTATGCTCACCCCGTGCTGACCTAGAGCTGGCCCTATGGGGGGAGCTGGATTAGCCTTCCCAGCCACTATCTGAAGCTTGATTTTTGTCTGAATAGGTTTCTTCGCCATTAAAGTTTCTCCACATTAACGTATTCTATTTCCACAGGGGTTTCCCTGCTGAAAATGGATACGAGAACCTTAAGTCTTTGCTGATGAGCATTGACTTCTATGATTTCCCCTTGAAAATTGGCAAAGGGTCCTTCAGAAATACGAACAGCCTCACCCTGCTCGAAAACAACACCTGGTTTAGGTTTCTTTTCCAAAAGACCCATTCGGTATTCCACACCGCTCACCTCTTTTTTATCCAAGGGAACAGGTTGACTCCTGGGGCCTACAAAACCAGTTACGCCAGGAGTGCGGGCTATAACAAACCTACTCTCATCGGTCAATTCTGCCTCAATAAGTATATACCCGGGGAAAAATTTCCTGCGGTATGTCCTTCTTTTTCCATCCTTAACCTCTGCTATCTTTTCCTTGGGAATTAAGATGCGGGAAACCTTGTCTT
>CAYYHL010000174.1:0-4198 GCA_964471775.1 uncultured Clostridia bacterium | reverse complement strand
GTTTTCTCGCAATTCTTGGATCCTAGCCAGGTGTATCAGTATCGAGCGGGACTTATTCTACTGGGCGTTGCCCCCTGTACGGCCATGGTCCTCATGTGGAGCTATCTTGCCCGGGGGAATATGGCTCACACTCTGATAATGACCGCCATAAACTCTCTCAGTATGGTCATACTGTTTGCTCCCCTGGCCACGTTCCTTCTAGGCATTTCGGGGATCTCTGTTCCCTGGAAGACCATAGCCTTGGCGGTAATTATCTATATCTGCACTCCTTTAGTAGCCGGGTGGATTACCAGAAGACTGGCTATTAGGACTAAGGGAAGAAAGTGGTTTGAAGAAAAGCTCATACCTCCTCTGGGCAGAAGCGCCATAATTGCCCTTCTCATCACTTTGGTGGTCCTCTTCACCTACCAGGGAGAGAAAATAATCAGGCTTCCCGCTTTGATAGGTATGATTACCGCGGCGATATTTGTCAACATTCTGTTGATTTTCGGAGTAAGTTATCTTCTGGCGAAGGTCTTTAGACTCGGATACCAGGATGCTGCTCCAACCGCTATTATTGCCGGGAGCAACCATTTTGAGGTAGCCATTGCTGTCGCGACTACCCTGTTTGGGGTGACCTCCGGAGCGGCATTGGCCACGGTGGTCGGAGTCTTGACCGAGGTTCCCATAATGCTTTTCCTCGTCTGGCTCTGCAAAAGGACACGGGGCTTCTTCTCCTCATCTACTTCGGCCTAAGAACCGGTTCGCGGAGCAATTCTAGAGTAAGATCGGCGAAGTTCTTCAGATCCGAGGATCTTTCCCAGATCAATGCTTATCACAAAGATTGCTATCTTCAGCTAATTCTTTGGAGATGAAATTGGCACATTTGAACATCAAAGCATAAAGATATAACAATGTGGATGTTCATTCTTTCTTCGGGACTCCAGGCACTCTATGGGTATCTTTCAGCTCATGTCTTAACCTGTCTTATCCCCGCTTTTTTCATAGCAGGCGGCATAAGCAGTATGGTAAGAAAAGAAGTCATTTTGAAGTACTTTGGACCTTCTGCTAGCAAAGTCTTGTCCTATACTGTAGCCTCAGTAGCAGGAACAGTTCTTGCCGTTTGTAGCTGCACTATTTTGCCTCTTTTTTCTGGAATATATACTGTGGGGGCAGGAATAGGGCCCGCGACCACCTTTTTATACTCAGGTCCAGCCATAAATCTTCTTGCCGTCATCTACTCTGCCCGACTTTTAGGAGTTGATCTAGGTATAGCAAGAGCAGTTGGTGCAGTTAGTTTTTCCATAGTTATTGGCCTTATTATGTCGACGGTTTTTGAGAAAACACGGAAAGAAAAAGTAGAACTTTCTCTTGCAGCTGACCCGGAGAAAGTTGAAAAAAGTGGGCTGGTGACTCTTTTCTTCTTTGCCGATCTCGTAGCCATACTGGTTTTGGGGGCTTGGGGAAGGTGGTGGATGGTAGCTCTGTTATTGGTTATTCTGGTCATTTTGTTGAAGATCTGCTTCACTAAGGAAGAAACTCTGTCCTGGCTCTCATCAACTTGGCAGTTCGCGAGACTTATTTTGCCCTGGCTTATATTAGGGGTATTTGCTGCCGGCATAATTAAAGTAGTTCTTCCCCCTCAGGTCATTCAGACTTGGGTAGGAGGTGATGCTCTCAGGTCTAACCTCGTCGCTTCAGTGGCAGGAGCCTTAATGTACTTTGCCACGTTGACTGAGGTTCCCATACTAAAAGCCTTTCTTGATTTGGGTATGGGAAAAGGTCCTGCCTTGGCCTTACTTTTGGCAGGACCGGCATTATCCCTGCCCAATATGCTGGTTATAAGAAGTATTATGGGGACGAAAAAGTCCTTAGTCTACATAGGACTTGTAGTTATGATGTCCACTTTCATCGGAATGATTTTTGGAAACCTTATTTTTAAAGAATACTAAAAAGACAAGGGGGCTGTAGGTATGAAAGTGCAAATTTTTGGAATAGGCTGTCCCAGGTGCAAGAAACTCGAAGCTAACGCCAGAAAAGCGGTTGAGGAGATTGGAATTGAGGCCGAGATTGAAAAAGTGCAGGACATAAAAGAAATTAGCAAATTCGGAGTCATGATGACTCCGGCTCTTGCCATTGACGGCAAGGTCAAATGTTCAGGTGAAATAGCGCCCGTGGAGAAAATCAAAAAATGGCTCCAGGAGGTAGAATAATGTGAGGCAGGCTGTCTGGTCCTGTTACCAGGAAACCCCTACTGCATTTAGAGAATACACTCTATCTGATCCGGGTGCCTGGCCGGATGAGCCTCTGTGGTCGTATTACCTGGAGAGTTACTCGACCGGAAGTTGAACCCAAGGATGAGGAGGAGCGGAGGCAGGTACAAAAGCTAAAGAAGATGATGGCCGACATAAAGAAGCGAGCCACGGGCAAAAGGCAACAATAGGGCTTAGCACATCTGTGGGGGCAGCCAAAGCTTTGATAGAGTCAAAGGGAGGCAGGAAAGCTAGTTCGATATTAAGAAAGACGGGTGGTGTTTTGGTAATATTGGTTGGTCTCTATTTTGTCTTTTTGTAGGGAAATAGAGGCTATGGACGAAATTGGCGAAGGATTTGGGCAGAACCGAATTTCTCGCTATGGGGGTGACTACAGCCGTTTCTCTCACCACCAATATGGGAATAGCCTTTACCGCAGGACTTGCTGCTTGCTACTTGCGCAGTGGTTTCTGGGATACTCAGATAGATTCAGGTTTATTTGGCTTTCTTCTTCCTCCGGTACAGCCAGAAATTAACTACAGCCCCAATCCAGAGAATGATGGAGCTATAGGGGGCCCAACTACAGAGGGCATCGTATCCCAGCGGGGAAACCTTGCTTCCCCACAGTGAAGTAGGAATAAGTACAACAAATCCCAGGATGAATAGAATCGAACCAATCCATAACCTCATTTCTCTCACCTCCTCGAGCTACTGGTAGAATATCCTTATCAAGCCTTCCACCTACCCATAAAAACTTTTCCTTTCAACTCCATGTTTGCAATAATACCATGGGAGAGGTGTTTTTGTCAACTTCATTCTTTCTCGGTGCCCCTATCTTGAGTGAAAAAAGGTATTTCAAGCTTTCTTCCGGGAATTAGATAGGAAGTCAGTGTGAGTTGTTTCTTAACGGAGAATTGGCAGCGAAACTTGGTGAGAGATAAGAGGAGAAAAATCCACGGTGATGAGTTTGTCGCATTCTTCAGGGATAGGTGCGGTAAAGAGTGCGAGGAAAGGGTATAACCTCGCGAACGTGCTGGGTACCACAGAGCCAGGCCACTGTTCGCTCTAGCCCCAGTCCAAATCCTGCGTGAGGCACGGACCCATAGCGTCTAAGATCAAGGTACCACTCAAAGTCCCTCCGCACAAGGTTCCGCTGGGCTATGCCTTTTTCAAGAGCTTCAAGATCATCTTCTCTTTGGCCACCCCCAATTATCTCGCCATAGCCCTCAGGGGCGATCATATCGACACACAAAGCCAGATGAGAATCCCGAGGATCTTTTTTCATGTAGAAGGCTTTAGTCTGGGTAGGAAAGCGGTGGACGAGGACTGGCCTGTCAAATTCAGAAGAGATGATAGCCTCATGGGGTGCTCCCAGGTCTTCCCCCCATTCAAAGCTAATCCCCGAGCCTTTTAGAATTTGCAGCGCCTCAGCGTAGCTCAAGCGGGGGAAGGGCAGGGCTATCTTTTCCAGCATTTCTGTATCTCTTTCTAGAATCTTTAGTTCCTCCTTCCTCTTTCTTCGCACCTCTTCTACCAGGTTTACTACGAGCTCCTCTGCCAGCCGCATTATGTCATCGAGATTAGCATAAGCTAGTTCCGGCTCCACCATCCAGAATTCTGTTAGGTGTTTTCTTGTCTTTGATTTTTCGGCTCGAAAGGTTGGTCCAAAGCAGTAAACCTTGCCAAAAGCCATAGCAGCCGCTTCCACGTAAAGCTGGCCGCTCTGAGAGAGATAGGCTCGCCGCCCAAAATAGTCCACCTCGAAGAGACTGGATGTTCCCTCGCAGACGGAGGAGGTGAGAATGGGAGCATCCACCAGGACGAAATCCCTGTTGTCAAAAAATTGCCGGATGACCCGGATAACCTCACTTCGAATGTTCAGTTGGGCATGCTGCTTTTTGGAACGGAGCCAGAGGTGCCGGTTCTTGAGAAGAAAATCGGAGCCGTGACTTTTTTTACCCAGAGGG
>CAYYHL010000173.1:0-4204 GCA_964471775.1 uncultured Clostridia bacterium | reverse complement strand
ATCACTCCTAAATCCCGTAATTTGAGAATCTTCCTCACATCTTCCAGGGAAGATATGCCGCCCGAGACAATGGTATCTACCTGAACTGAGATGACATAATCTCTCATCAGGTTGACGTTGACGCCTTCCAGGGTTCCATCCCGGCCGGCGTCGGTAAAAATGAGTGTTCTCACTCCTATACTGGAGACGCCTATGGCCAGGTCCTTGACTTCTACTGGAGCCTCCTTAGCCCATCCTTCGGTGAGGACTCTACCCCTTCTGGTATCCAGAGAAACGATAATACGGTCGCCAAATTCTTGGCAGGCCTTCTTTAGAAAATTCAAGGAAAGGGCCCGGCTCCCCAGAATGGCATATCTCACTCCCCTGCCCAGAACCTTTCTAAGAATAGCAAAATTCCTGATTCCTCCCCCAAACTCTATAGGGACACTCAGCTCCTGAGCCATCTTCCCCACCAGCTCCAGGTGGACCGGTTTTCCTTGAAAAGCACCGTCGAGATCCACTACATGCAGTCGCTCAGCTCCCTCCCTGACCCATCTTTTGGCGATTTTTGCGGGGTCTTTCGAGTAAATAGTCTCCTTATCTAACTTTCCACGCACAAGCCGCACACACTTTCCCCCTTTTAGATCAATGGCAGGAATGACAAGCAACTTCTATCCTCTCAAGAATCTTGCCCCACACCTTCCGAATCTCACCTCTCGGGCCACAAGAGCGGCTCGCGGGAAAAATCCAGAGCATCATGCAGGTCCAGTGCTAACTCCTCAGCCCTTACAACAGTTTACTTATCTCATCTTTATTATCGACTACAAGTTCAAGTTCTTGACCTTCCTGGATTATCTTCATCCCTTCCTCAGGAGGGGTGATTTCTCCAATAATGCTGTGCCTGATACCCCTTTGTGTATAAATCCGAGATATTCCCTCTGCCTCTTTTTCCTCCAGAGTCAAGATCAGGGAACCAGAGGCCAGGAGTCCCAGGGGGTCTAACTCATAAAGCTCGCAGACTTTTTTGGTTTCCTCCAGTACCGCAATTTTCTCTTTGTCCACCCTTACTCCTACCCGGGAGGCATGGGCAAGTTCCCACAGTCCAGACTTTAGTCCTCCCTCAGTGGGGTCATGCATAGAGTGAACCTTAACCCTCTGGCTGGCCAAAAGAGCCTCCTTAACTACACTTATCCCGGGCTCATAGATAAGATCTCTCATCTTCCTCAACATTGCGGCAGGAAGTCTTTTTTCCAGTTCTTCTTTTTTTTTCTGATAGATAACATGGGTTCCTTCAATGGCAATTCCTTTGCTCAGCACAATTACATCCCCCACCCTTGCTCCTGAACTCCGTATGAGTCTGTCTCGAGGGACTTCCCCCACCATATGGCCGACAGCCAAGGTTCTCTCAAGGTTATGAGTGACTTCAGCATGCCCTCCCACCAGGCTTATACCAAGCTTCCCACAGGCCGAGGTTATCTGATCAAAGACGTCCCTTACCAGCTCCTTTGTAGTCCTCGAGGGGAGGAGCAACGTTACCAGAAGCCAACGCGGAGTAGCCCCCATGCAAGCCAGATCATTAGCATTTATGTTGACAACATACCAGCCAATATTCTCGGAGGTAAAAGTGATAGGGTCGGTCTTGATGACCAGGTAATTGGCTCCAAAATCCACCACCGCTGCATCTTCCCCAACCTGAGGACCGACGACTACCCGCTTGTCCTGAGGAATGGAAGAAATAAGATCTTCGAGAAATCGGGGTTCAATCTTCCCAACGGGGAAAAATTTAGAATCGATGTTCTTCCCTGAATGAGAGTCTAAATTCATGTTTCATCCTGAGTGAAATATCCCGTGGACCTTTCATGGATCCTTCTCCTCACCTGAGAAGGATCCATACTCGAGCACCACCTATTCATATTGCTCATCGCCTCCCTTCAAGAAAAAATGCTATCAGGTTTGGCCTACCCTGTCAAACCTCATCTTCCCTACCAGCTCTTCCCCAATCTCCCCGAACATATCGGCCAAAACCGAGGTGGTCTGGAAGGTATGGAGCCTGTTTTAGGAAAAATGGTGCCCGTTGGTGAGGAGCTGCCAAAGTTTTCTTCCGCCAAAAGCGAAGGAAGATTGGCCCCGGTTTCGTTGACAGACCAGGAATTTATGCTATTTTCAACCATCGGTATTCCAATATGGCAGTGGTGGCCTGAACCAAAAAAGGGGTTCTTCCCCCAAATGTAAGTTGTATGGCAATTGAATGCCTGAACCCAAGCTAAGGAGTCAACCTATGAAAAAAGAACTCGGCTACATTCTCATCAATCCCTACACTATCCGTAAGTCGCGGACGGGGGGCGTAATAGGTCGGCTACTTTCCTGGGGAAATCTATCCCTGGTAGCTATCCGTATGTTCTGCCCCAGCCGGGAGCTGGTAGAAGAATACGCTGAAGCCCTCCTCTCCTCTGGCAAAACGAGAAGTGGGCAGGAAAAGGTAATACTGGAGCAAACCAGAGACTATCTTTTTCAGAACTACCTTCCTTCGGAGATCCAGCCCTCCCCCCGGGTGATGCTTCTTCTCCTGGAAGGAAAAAATGCCATTGAGGAGCTCAAGAGGGTAGTGGGGCATATCACCCGCGTCTCCATCGGGGAAACCATTCGGGGAACTTACGGAGATTACATAGAAGAAGGTGGGGAGATCAAGTATTTTGAGCCGGCGGTTTTCATCGGCAGTGGCCGAGAGGAAACAATCAAAGAAATCAAAATCTGGGCAAAATACTCGGCTCGAGATGGGGGCCTGCTGGAGAACGCAGTCTCTCACCCTCAGGGAGTAGAGCCAGATAGAACCCTGGTACTCATTAAGCCGGACAGCTTTCAGGAGTGTAGCTGTCGACCTGGCAACGTAATAGATCAATTCTCGCAGACGGGCCTTTTTATCGTTGGAGCCAGGATCATTCGCATGGGAATCGACCAAGCGGAAAAGTTCTATGAGCCCATTAAAGGGAGACTGGTAGAGAAGATGAAAAAACAGCTGATAGGACCCATTCGCTCTTTCCTGGACAATTCTCTGGATTTTCCTGTCCCTGAAGGGGTGGAAGAGCTTATTGCCGAGGAGCTGAAGGCCTATAAGGCCGATAACCAGTTTGATCGAATCTTAAAGTTCATGACGGGAAGAGATCCCCAGGAGACCTCCCAGGACGAAAGGAAAAAGGAAGGGCTGGAAAGGTGCCTGGCTTTAGTCTATGAAGGAGAGGAAGCGGTTGAGAGAATCAGAAAAGTTCTGGGAGAAACCAATCCTGAGGAGGCTGCTCCGGGTACGGTGAGAAAAGACTTCGGCAGGACTGTGATGATGAACGTAGCCCACGCTTCTGACTCACCGGCTTCAGCTAGAAGAGAAATGGCCATTGTCCGGGTAGAGGATGATGACATAAGGAGAGTCATAGAACAGTACTACGGGAAGCTGTAGCAACTAGCCTCCCTCCCCTAGAAACTTAACCACCATATCACCCATCTCATCGGTCTTGAGGCCGCTGCCAGCGGATAGATCCTTAATGCCTCCCGAAAAAAGGGTCTTCTTAATAGCCTCCTCTATCAGCCCTGCCGCCTCCATCTCTCCCAGGTTCTCCAGCATCATCTGAGCCGCTGAGATGGCTGCCAGGGGACTGGCAATATTCTTGCCCCCGTACTTGGGAGCAGAGCCGTGGATGGGCTCAAACATAGAGACTCCCCGGGGATTAATATTTCCCCCTGCAGCAATGCCCATTCCTCCCTGAATCATAGCTCCCAGGTCAGTAATAATATCGCCGAACATGTTACAAGTCACGATAACATCGAACCATTCTGGGTTCTTTACCATCCACATACAGGTTGCGTCCACAAAGGCGCAATCTCTCTCAACATCAGGGAATTCCTCTCCCACCTCGTTGAACACCCGACGCCACAAATTGTGTGCGTAGGTAAGCACATTGGCCTTGTCAGAGAGGGTAAGTTTTTTCTTTCTGTTTCTCTTCCTGGTATATTCAAAGGCGTAGCGGATACATCTTTCTACGCCCCCTCGAGTATTTACCATCTCCTGGATAGCTATCTCGTCCGCTGCTCCCTCCCTTACCAGTCCCCCAATTCCCAGATAAAGACCCTCGGTATTCTCCCGGACTACCACAAAATCTATGTCATCAGGCCCTTTGTCTTTAAGCGGCGTCCACACACCTGGATAGAGTTTGACCGGCCTCAGGTTAACATA
>CAYYHL010000172.1:0-4251 GCA_964471775.1 uncultured Clostridia bacterium | reverse complement strand
ATTTTTGGACTACATTCAAATTGGCGAAGAAGGTGTAGGTGCCCTTCCCCCACAGGGACTCATCGCCTACTGGAAATTCGATGAGGGAAGTGGCACTCTGGTAGATGATAGCTCAGGCAACGGTAACGATGGTACCGTTCGCGGGGCAAACTGGACAACTGGTAGACTTGGTAATGCCTTGGCTTTTGATGGTAAGGACGATTGGGTAGATATTCCTGGCCTATTGTTTGACGGGGATTTCACCATTGAGGTCTGGGTTAAACTCACCGGAACTATCAGCAACGCGGACGCAATTGTAGGCCAGGAGGGAGCAGGACAAGACATCAATTTCCATGGGGCACGTCTGAGGTTATATGCTCCTGGTAATAAGATTGTTGCCAAAACAGCTACCGCTGCTGAGCTCTGGACGCACTATGCAATAACTCGTTCGGAAGATAGGCTAACTCTCTATCACAATGGGATACAAGATGCTACTGGAACGTGGACTGGGGACTTTGTACCTGAGGCAATAGGCAGAGGCAACGCCGGGTACTTGAGCGGCGTCATCGATGAAGTCCGTCTTTACGACCGAGCATTATCCCCGTCAGAAATAGAAGCAGACATGGACGCTACGCAACCGGTCGTTCCACCGCCGCCAACTCAGGTGCTTCACAAAGATGCTTTTCGGCTGTCCACAGGTGAATTGATTATTGGTGAACTCTTGAGTTTTGATGGGAATACCTTCAAGATCAGAACCGAGAAGGGCGTGATTGAAAAGACGAGAGAGGAAATCATGACAATCTCAGTGGGAATTTCTCAGTGAAAGATCACAGCCTGAGAAGAAGAAAGTTGAATCCTTTGGTCGAAAAAGGTGCGACCTGTGCTAGTGGTATAAACATCTACATTTCGGAGCCGGGAGATCCACCTATGGTCCGCTGTTCCAGTGGATGAAAGAGTCAAGCTGCTGTTCACCGGTTACCAGTGCAAACAGCCTGATTCCAAAAGCTCGACATTCGGTTGTCTAAGGATAATCATGAAAAGGCACCTTGAGAATCTCCGGTAGACTAAAAGGGGGTGAGGTGTGATGCTTCGAAGAATTGGACTTGTTTGTCTGACGACGACACTGCTTCTAAGTATCATCGTGGGAAATCCCCTCGCTGACTTCTGGTACTCTTGGGGGTGGAGCGACAATTGGAAGGTCCAGTGTACAACACCTCTTCCCCCGGGGCACGAAAGGTATCATTGGACTGGAGGGTGTGATTTCTGGCAGGTCCGAGCAATTGATATGACTAAGATGAAATTCTGGAGGCTCCTCGGGGATTTGTCACTCGCCATGTTGGCTAGCTACACAATTGGCTGCTATACGGGGGCGGCGAAAGCGGGGGTCGCTGGCGCGGCACTGTCAGCGGAGGTCAAAAAAGAGATTGCGAAGGAATCCTTGAAGACCGCTTTCGTCAGCGGCCCCATCGTCGGCAGTGGATTGTCATTCGGCGGCTATAGCCCCACAGAGTTGGCCGCAAACTGGGTCTTGAGTTCTCCGACGATAGAGGAGCTGGAGAAGAAAATAGAATTCTTAAGATCAAAGGCGGGTGTCTCCGATTATTTTGCTTTTGGAACGGCCGAATACACACCCAAAGGAGGAGAAACTCATAGGGTTACGGTGCCACTCGGTGCCCGGATGAAGTTCCAAATCAAGCCGGGAGTGCCATCTCCCCCTGTGTTCTGCTTGAGAGATCCCGAGAAGCCACTCAATTTTCGAGAGCTTGGCTCGCGGGTGTGGGAGTATAAGTTGGGCGGCGAGGTTCAACCCACGTCAGTGCAGTGCGTCTTCGCTTACGAGGAGCATGACGGTCAAGTAGTTCCTTCGAGGGAAGGAGAGACACTCAAGATGCTCGATGTGCAACCTGAAAGCCCTGAGGCAGGAGGTAGGGTTGTGGGCAAGAAGGCTTTGGGGTATCTTCCTGGATTGGGCTGGGCAGGGCTGCGAAAGATTTACTTGGCGAGCCCCATAAATGAGCGCTGGATGGTGCAAAGCGTTCAGCAGCCTCCATTGAAAGACTTCTCTTATACCATTATGATCAACAAGCAGACAACTTCAGTGGTAGGACCTCCTTCTGCACCAGAACCGAGCGTTGGAAAGGAACTGGTCATAACCTTGTCCGTAGAACGGTTTCATACCGCCGAAGCTATCCGTAAATATGGATCGGACTGGCTGCTTGTTGCAAATGAGATTGTCCGGGGTGTCCAGTGCGAAGGTGCCGGAATCAAGGGGGTAGACATACAACATGACCGCAAGCGCGCGCGTACCCTCTTAAAGTGCATGCCCCGCAAGGCGGGAAAGGTGAACGTCATCCTGCAGACAATACACGGACCTGTAATCTGGGAGGACGTGGTCACCGTCAAGGAAGATCCTTTCAGCGGTTCGTGGGAGGGGACAATTAGAGGCCGTCGAATAAAGGGGAGACATCCCCACGAGTTTTTTGAAAAAGGGGGTCGCGAGATCACGCATCGTCCCCCCGTGGGGGTATGGGAGAAACGGAGATCCTTCAAATTTCGGGTGGTGACAGAAGGTGAGCAAGCCATTAGGGTATTCTTCGGCTCGGACCGCAAGGGCAATGTTTTTGACCTGCATGACAATATAGCACGCCGCAGAAGGCGAGACGAGAATTTCACTCCCGACCCCACCCCGGGGGTTATTAGCATCGTATATCGAGACTGGGATTGGACCCTTACCTTCAAAAAAAACGAAGTCCGTGGGAAAGTATACTGCACAACGATGTTTAGCGACCGGCTATGGGAAAAGGAAGAATTTGAAATTGAAGCCAGGCGTGTAGAGCAGATGGACTGAAATCTTAGATGGCGCCGAAAGGGGAAGTTAGCAGCAAGGAGAAAACACTCAAATTAGGGATGAGACCCGTTTTATCGGGAGGGACGCGGGGGACGCCGAAGGACAGAAAACTGACAAGCGAAAAAGCGCTGCTATCCGAAATCCTTATAGATAGAGGATTTCAGCTTCGCGCGGGGTAACTCGCCGGGTGGAACATCGGCCTTCCAAGCCGAAGAAGGAGAATTCCAAGAAGCAGGCCTAGCACAAGAAACAAGCGTTAGGCCTGTTTTCTATCAGCTTTTCCTGCCTCGCCAACTTATACCAATTTGTATCTCACATGGACACTATTTCGACACCAAAATCTGCTTCTTTTCCGTCGGGTTAGGGGCAATCCAAAAGCGGAAATCCTGTCGATCAAGAAAACGAATATTGAATTTGACAAACCCAAGGCATGTGATAGAGTAATATTTGTCCCTAGCTAACAAAACCACAGGAGGATCAGTTCAAAGTAGATAACTGAATGCCTAAATAACTACACTAGAACTACAGATATTCCGTTCCTACTGGCTCCCGAGTCCCTCGGAATGCAGCCACAGAAGCTCTCCTGCAGATGGCCTTGCCGTTCAAAACAGTCCAAAACCGAATGGCACTTACAGCAAATTACCAAAGTCATTTTGTGATGACAACTGGTTTGTCTTGCAGTAAATCAACTATAATGTGCTTCGAAACAAAGACGAACTCAAGAGGGGACGGTAGAAAAAAAGACTATAAAGAAAAACAAAAAATAGTGAAGGGAGGTGATGATGGTAAGGAAAGAAGGGAGCAAAGGTAAAGAATTGAAGTTTTGAGAAAGGAGGATAAGATGAGAAGAAAAATCCTGGGTTTAACAGTATGTCTGGCCTTGCTGATCTCTTTAGTCTGTGGAGCAGGTTTTGCCCAGGAAAAAGTAGTCACTCTAACAGTGGTAGGCGATGCCGGACACAATCAGATGCCGTGGGAGTGGTACAAAGACGCCTTTTTGAAAAAATTCGGTGTCAAGCTCAAAGTCATCGGAATCCCTTTTGCCGAAGTTTACGAGAAGCAGAAAATTGAATTCGTTACCCACACTGGTGCCTACGATATTGTAACTGTATTTCCAAAGTTCATGGGAGACTTCGCCGGAAACGGCTATCTTGTAGCTCTGGATGAATATACGAAAAAGCTCGATCTCAACATGGATGATGTGACCCCAGGATATGGGAAGCTTTACTGTCAATACGGAGGTTCCCTATACGCTGTCCCCTATGACGGTGACGTGCTAAACCTGTATTACAGAAAAGACCTTTTTGGCAATGGGGCTGAAAAAGCTGCGTTTAAAGGTGAATATGGCTACGATCTCAAACCACCTACGACCTGGAAGGAATATCTTGAGGTCGCTAAATTCTTTACCCGAAAAAAAGGTGAAA
>CAYYHL010000171.1:0-4303 GCA_964471775.1 uncultured Clostridia bacterium | reverse complement strand
GTACCTCTTAGCTCTTGGCCCAAACACTCTCAGGGGACAGGAAGGGAAAAGAGGAAAAGGTATGCGTGTCCTCATAACTGGTGGAGCCGGCTTTCTCGGCTCTCATCTTTGTGACTACCTGCTGAAGAAGGGCAACAAAGTGATAGCTATGGACAACCTTATCACCGGAAATATGGATAATATTGTCCATCTCGTAGGCAGTGAGAATTTCCAATTTGTTAAACACGATGTCACTGAATATATTTATGTGGAGGGGGATCTGGATTGCATCCTTCATTTTGCCTCTCCGGCCAGCCCCGTTGATTATCTACACTATCCCATCCAGACTCTTAAGGTTGGCTCACTGGGTACCCACAAAACTCTAGGTCTAGCGAAGGCCAAGAAGGCCAGGTACCTGCTTGCCTCTACTTCGGAGGTTTACGGAGACCCTCAGGTTAATCCACAAAGAGAGGACTATCTGGGAAATGTTGATCCTGTTAGCCCTCGGGGAGTCTACGATGAAGCCAAAAGATTCGCCGAAGCCCTGACTATGGCCTATCACCGCTATCACGGCATTGATACCAGGATCGCTCGCATTTTCAACACCTTTGGTCCCCGCATGAGAAAAGATGATGGAAGGGTAGTTCCTAACTTTATTATCCAGGCCATAAGAGGCGAACCACTCACTGTTTTTGGAGATGGCTCCCAGACAAGAAGCTTTTGCTATGTTTCCGATCTCATTGAGGGAATCTACCGGTTGATGACGTCCGATGTTAACGAGCCGGTGAATTTAGGTAGCTGCAAGGAAATGTCAATTCTGGAATTTACGGGCAAGATACTGGAAATTACCGCAAGCTCAAGTGGCGTAGTGTACAAGCCCCTTCCCGTGAATGACCCTAAGGTGAGACGGCCGGACATCAACCGGGCAAAGAAATATCTGGACTGGGAACCTGTGGTTGAGCTGAGAGAGGGACTGGAGAAGACTATAAAGTGGTTCAAGCGAACTGAAGGAATCTGAGGGCAGTAGTAACATAGAAGAGAAGAGGAGGGAGGAAAAAGGCGATGATTGATAAGGAACTTTTGCAAATACTGGCCTGTCCTGCTTGTAAGAGTGAGATTCATCTTCAGGGTGATAAACTCATCTGCAAAAAATGCCGTAAATACTATCCTATCAAGGATGGCATACCGGTAATGCTGGTGGATGAAGCCAGAGACTGGGATGGGGGAAAGGATCGTTAGAATCATCGAGGAGAGATCGGAATGAAGGCCTTGATTCTATCAGGAGGAGAGGGAACCAGGCTTCGTCCCATTACCCATACCGTAGCTAAACAACTGATTCCTGTAGCTAACAAACCAATTCTCTTTTATGGAATTGAGGCTATCCGCGAAGCGGGGATCAGGGATGTGGGAATTGTAGTGGGGGATACTTATGAGGAGATAAAAGCAGCGGTGGGAAAAGGTGAGAAGTGGGGGATTAACGTTGCCTATATTAGACAGCAGGCTCCTCTTGGTCTCGCTCATGCGGTCAAAATAGCTCAGGGTTACTTAGAAGAGGAGTCTTTTGTTATGTATCTTGGAGATAATATCGTCAGGCAAGGCATCAAATCTTTGGTGGATGAGTTTAGAGAAAAGCGCCCTAATTCTCAGATTCTTCTTGCTCATGTGCCGAATCCCCAGCAATTCGGGGTAGCTGAACTTGAGGGGGACAAAGTAGTAAGGCTGGAGGAAAAACCAAAGAATCCCAAGAGTGACCTGGCCCTGGTGGGGGTTTACATGTTTGATCATCATGTATTCGAAGCGGTAAACAGCATTAGGCCCTCCTGGAGAAATGAGCTGGAGATAACAGATGCTATACAGTATCTAATAGATGGAGACTACGAGGTTCATTCCCACATCGTGAGCGGCTGGTGGAAGGACACCGGAAAAAGGGAGGATCTTCTGGAGGCTAACAGGATTATGCTGGATGATATTGAGAGGAAGATAAAAGGCAAAGTGGACAAAGAGTCCAAGATCTATGGTAAAGTCCGGATAGATGAGAGAGCTGAGATACTAGAAAGTACCATTCGGGGACCAGCCATAATAGGGGAGGGAACAAAGATAATTCATTCATACGTAGGTCCTTTCACCTCTATTTATTATGACACCTTAATTGAGGATAGCGAGATAGAACACTCCATCGTAATGGAAGAGTGCAAAATCAGGAGCTTGAAGGGAAGGATAGAGGACAGTATTATCGGCAAGAATGTGGTGGTGCAACAATCCACCTCCAGGCCCAAGGCCTATCGATTCATGCTGGGAGACAGCAGCCAGGTGGGTACTATTTAATGTGGGTTGAATTGGACAAAGGAACCAATGCCCTTTGTGTGCAAAGATCCAAGGCTAACGTTCCTCACGTCTGCACCCCACATCCGCTTAAGAATGAGATCAATCCGAGGGAGAGCAGGTGAATCTACTCATCACGGGAGGAGCCGGTTTTATCGGTAATAATTTCGTAAGATATATACTCGAAAAACATCCTGAGTATAAAATAATAGTCCTTGACAAACTCACCTACGCGGGAAATCTTGATAATTTAAAGGAGTTTCTCCATAAGGATAACGTGTTTCTAAAAGACGATTATGAGACCTCCTATCCTCACCACTCGATTAGCAGTTTTGAAACCATTCCTAATAAGACCGAGTCTATCTGCCAGATATTCTCCAACTTCTCCCTCCTTCTCATTCACGGGGATATCTGTGATTCTCAAATGGTAGGAAGGATCATGCCCGGTACGGATACGGTGGTCAGTTTTGCTGCCGAAAGTCACGTAGACCGTTCCATAATGGAAGCAGGGAGTTTTGTCAGAACCGATGTTTACGGAACTTATGTTCTGCTCGAGGCTGTGAGAGAGCATAAAATAGGTAGATACATCCAGGTCAGTACCGATGAAGTCTACGGCAGTATAGAGAAAGGCTCATTCAAAGAGGAAGATCCTTTGAATCCCTCCAGCCCGTATGCGGCAAGCAAAGCAGCGGCTGATCTTCTAATAAAATCCTATTATGCGACCTATAATCTCCCAGTGGTTATTACACGGAGTAGCAACAACTTCGGTCCTTACCAGCACCCGGAAAAACTAATCCCTCTATTTATTACCAATGCCATAGACAATGAGTACCTTCCACTCTACGGAGACGGGATGAATGTCAGAGACTGGCTATATGTTATGGATAATTGTTCCGCTATTGATCTGGTGCTTCATAAAGGTAGAATAGGCGAGGTATATAATATTGGTGCGGATAATGAGAAAGCCAATGTTGAGATAACCAGGATGATCTTGAGACTCTTGGGCAAGCCAGAAAGTTTGATCAAGTTAGTTCAGGATAGGCCAGGTCATGATAGACGATACGCCCTTAGCTCCGGCAAAATAAAGAGATTGGGCTGGAAGGCGAGCTATGACTTTACAGAAGCTATGAAAGAGACTGTTGACTGGTACGTGAACAATGAGAATTGGTGGCGCAGACTAAAAAACAAAAGCAGAGAATTCCGCGAATATTACCAGAAGCAATACGGACAGCGCGAAAGAATTTCGTGAGAGATGCTCTCTTGGAGGTTTCACTTCGAGGTTAGGAGATTGGAGAGAAGGTAAGGTTTTGAAGGTTCTTACCACGGGAATCAGCGGAATGCTGGGAGCGGATCTTTGGCAGACTTTGAGGGAGGAGCACGAGGTAGTAGGATTTGATCTCAAAGAGTTTCCCTCCGTCCCTTTTTCGTCCGCTCCCTTGGTTCACCGCGGGGATATAGCCAGGATAGATGAAGTGAAACGAGTCTTTCATGAAGTAGTTCCTCACCTGGTGGTTCACACCGCTGCCTACACTGATGTAGATGGGTGCGAAAAGAATCCAGATAAGGCTTACAAAGTGAACACTCTGGGAACGCAGAATGTATGCCGGGCCGCTCAGGATCTAGGCATCCCAGTAATGTACATCAGCACCGATTTTGTATTTGATGGCAGCAAGAATTCTCCCTATCTGGAATCCGATCAGCCTCATCCCATCAGTACCTATGGAAGATCCAAATTGGCCGGGGAAGAATACGTCAAAAACCTTTTGAAGGAATACTTTGTGGTGAGAACTTCCTGGCTTTACGGCCGATACGGAAAAAACTTTGTAGAAACTATCCTTAAATTAGCCGAGGAAAAAGAAGAACTCACCGTGGTGGATGATCAAGTGGGCTCTCCCACTTATACCAGGGATCTTTCGAGAAAGATAAAGGAATTGCTCGTAACCAAGTTATACGGGGTGTATCACATTACCAATTCTGGAAGCTGTAGCTGGTATGAGTTTGC
>CAYYHL010000170.1:0-4320 GCA_964471775.1 uncultured Clostridia bacterium | reverse complement strand
CCGGATGCGCCGCTCTATCCGAAGCCATTGATAGGGGATTGGATTGCTTTGTTACAGGTGAGATGAACTACGCCAGCTACAACGAAATAGCCGATGCCGGAATAAATGTGATATTTGCTGGGCACTATGCCACAGAGACCCTTGGCGTGAGAGCATTAGAGAGTATTTTGAGCGAAAGATTCCAAATTGGGACGCTATTTATTGATATTCCCCCACCGGTTTGAAAAATATGCCGTACCTCGGTTTGTCTCAGTAAAGAAGAGACCCTGAAAAAGGCCTCCAGCTAAGGACCGAGTTGCGTCAAGAAGTAAGACAGACCTTCCAGCTGGATAGCGAGATCCACATTCTTGAGCTTAACATAGCCAGGAACAACGATTCTGGTGGGAGCAAAGTTTAGAATTCCTTTGACGCCGCCCTCTACCAGTCTATTTGCCACCTCTTGGGTTGTTGGCGCCGGTGTGGCAATGATGCCAATGTCTATTTTCTCCTGAGAGATAACCCTAGGTATCTTTTGCACATTTTGGATTGTTACTCCTTGCCAGGTTTTTCCCACCTTGGAAGGATCATTGTCAAAAGCAGCCTTTATCTTGAACCCCTTGGCCTTGAACCCGGGATAACCCAAGAGGGCCGATCCCAATTTTCCCACTCCTACCAGGGCTATTCTCTGGTTTTTATCCAATCCAAGGATATGGGAAATCTCCTCTCTGAGTTTGCCTACTTTATAGCCCTGGCCGGGAACTCCGAATTCCCCAAAATAGGCTAGATCCTTCCTTACCTGGCCGTCCGAGGTACCCACCAGCTCCGCCAGTCCCTGAGAGGACAGAATTTCGTCCCCCTGGAACTTTTTGATGGCCCTAAGGTAGATAGACAGGCGCTCTACAGTTATTTCTGGTATCTTGAATCTGGGCATTTCTTATCCTCCTTCTGTTTGTTCCTATCTTTCATCTCGTTCTGGGGACCGCCCACCAGAGTTTGCCTTCGCAACGTCCTGCATCGAGCTCCTTTTGGTGAAAATGGAGCTGGAGCGGACGAAGCCTTGCCCAGAGATCATGCTTACAGAATATTCTGAATTTCTCGAAGAAACAAATTTTTGCAGCAATAGAAAGAAACGAAAACGTCAACAGATCCTGGGTAGCTGCTCGCCTGTCAGCATGTCTATTACCCGCCGGGTACCTATCCGTGTTCTGAGATAGACTTTGCCCTTGGCCTCGGGGACCACCTTTCCCACAATCTGGCTCTCTTTTCCCAGAGGGTGCGATCTTAAGATCGAGAGTAGTTTCTCTGCCTCCTCTTGCTGAGCTACCAGGACTAGTTTTCCTTCATTGGCAAGATACAAGGGGTCAAATCCCAGCATTTCGCAGATGGACGCAACTTCTTCTTTTATAGGTATCTTCTCCTCCCAGAGTTCGATTCCAAAGGGTTGTCCTGAGGCTATTTCGTTGAGGACACTGGCTATTCCTCCCCTGGTAGGATCACGCATCATTCTTATGCCTTGAGAGTTTGATAGAGCCATTCCGATAAGGTCATTGAGAGGAGCGCAATCACTTTTCAGCTTGGTCTGAAAATCAAATTCCTCACGTCGCGAGAGAGTGGCGATGGAGTGATCTCCAAGTGTCCCGTTGATGAGGACCCTATCACCGACCCCAATTCTTGCCGGTGAGAGATTATCTTGGGTTCTCACAATTCCCACTCCACTGGTATTAATGAAGAGCTCATCAGCACCTCCGTGTTCCACCACCTTGGTATCCCCGGTGATAATCTGAACGCCGGCTCCCTCAGCTGTTTCTTTGATAGAGTAGACAACTTTTTCCAGAGTAGAAGCGTCCAGTCCCTCCTCGATGATGAGAGCACAGGAAAGAAAGAGGGGGGTTGCCCCGGCCACGACTAGATCATTTATGGTACCGCATACAGCGAGTTTCCCTATATCTCCTCCTGGAAAAAAAAGGGGCCTGATAACGTAAGAGTCTGTAGTAAAAGCCCAGCGAATTTTCTCTTTCTCAAAGATAGCGGAGTCACCCAATTCTCTTAAGAATTTGTTGTCAAAGCTTCGTAAGAACAGATTCTTGATGAGCTCATGCGAGAGTCGACCGCCACTCCCATGAGCCAGAAGGATCTTTTCTTTCACTCCTCTTCCCCCCTGGAATATTTATAATAGGCGGCGCAGGTTCCCTCACTGGAAACCATACAGGCTCCTACCGGATGGGAAGGCATGCAGACTTTCCTGAAGAGAGCGCAATCCATAGGGCTCTTCAAACCTCTCAGAACATCCCCACAGATACACTCTGGATGTTCCCTGCTCTTTGCTACCTTGACGGGAAGCTGCATTTCAGCATCGAAAGACGAATATTCTTTCCTTATCCTTAGTCCGCTCCCCGGGATTTCACCTATTCCTCTCCACGAGGTGGATTCTTTTTCAAATACCTTGTCCATGAGCTTCTGAGCCTTGATATTTCCCTGATAATTTACCGCCCGGCGGTACTCATTTTCCACCTTGGCCTGGCCGGATTTTATCTGGCTCAGGAGACGATGAATGCTTTCAAGAATATCCAGGGGTTCAAAGCCGGCAACTACACAGGGAATGTGGTATTCCCGGGTCAGGAATTCGTATATCTTGCTTCCAGTAATGGTTGACACATGACCCGGGCAGAGAAAACCGTCAATCCCGATCTGGTGGTCCTCAACTAGGGCTTGCATGGCAGGAGGCATTATCTTGTGCCCCGAGAGGACCAGATAATTAAAGAGACCCTCATCAGAAGCCATGAGGATGGAAGCAGCCACGGTAGGAGCGGTCGTCTCAAACCCTATGCCCAGGAAGACAACCTTGTTTTCATGATTCTTTTGAGCTATCTTCATAGCTTCCAGGCTTGAGTATACAACCTTCACTTGGTATCCCTCAGAGGTTTCCTGGGCCAGGCTGGATCTCGATCCGGGAACCTTCATCATATCTCCAAAGGTGGCTATGATAACTTTGTCCTGATGACAATAGGCGATGGCCTTGTCGATGTAATCATTAGAGGTGACGCACACCGGGCAACCGGGACCGGAGATAAGATGGAGCTTCTCCGGGAGAAGCTCCGTTATTCCGTAGCGAAAGACCGCCGTGGTGTGAGTCCCACAGACTTCCATTAGAGAGGTCTCTCTGTCTATATCCTCCATAAGCTGGTGAATCTTTCTGACCAGCCGTCTCGCGGGCTCTTTTTGGCGAAACTCCGTAAGATATTTCATTTTCCTTACTTCGCTCGGTAGCTTCAAGTTTCCCTATGAGCTGCCTTCCCCAGAGCGGACGTTAATTCTTTCACCTTTGCGAGACTTCGAACTGAGGAAAAAGGAAGAATTTCTGTCTGAGGAGCCCAGCGACACGAGTTAAATTCTTCCCCGAAGCGAGAAATTGAACTTATAACAAACCGCCAAAGAATTCCGGGAGCGAGGGGAAAGGTAGCTCATTCACTAGCTTTTTCCTCCAGACTCCCCAGAAGCTCAAAGAGCTCCTGGGCCTCTTTTTCGTTGATTTTACTAATGGCAAATCCGGCATGAAGAAGCACATAATCCCCCACCTTCACCTCATCGAGCAGCATGAGGCTTACTCTTCTCTCGACTCCTCCCAGCTCTCCTCTGGCCATCCTTCCTTTAACGGAAGTTATTCTTACTGGTATGGCTAGACACATTGGGACATCTTTGATAGTGGGCCACTAGTGCCTGGCCCAGGGAGATCCCCCCATCATTGGGAGGAATCCGATTATGAGTATACACAACAAAATTGGCCGAGTCCAGAAGAGGAAACACCCTTTCCAAAAGGTATATATTCTGAAAGACTCCTCCGCTGAGAGCTACGCTATTCAAATCCGTCTTTTCCCTTATTATGCGGCAAATCTTGAGAATAATCAGAGCGAGGCTATTATGGAATCTGGCAGCTATAGCTCCTTTTCTTTCTCCTTTTTCCAGATCAGCTACCACAGATTTAATTGCAGGTCCAGGGTCAACAATGAACTTTTCTCCTTCTCTCAGGATGTCGAAGGGATAGCTTCCTTTCTCTTTGTCGTCGGCCGCCATCTCCAGTTCCATAGCTGCCTGACCTTCGTAGTTTATTTCATTTCGAATTCCAATTAGGCTGGACACCGCATCAAATAGCCGACCTGCCGATGAAGTCAGGGGACAGTTTATTCCCTTTTCTATTAGCTTGTCAACCATTAGAATCTTCTCTGGATTTACGTTCTCCAAGAGCTTTAAGGCGAGCTCAAGGGCATCTTCTCCAAAGATCCCCTTCAAATGAGAGAGAGCCATTCGCCAGGGCTTCTTGATAGCCTCATCGCCCCCCGGCAA
>CAYYHL010000169.1:0-4324 GCA_964471775.1 uncultured Clostridia bacterium | reverse complement strand
GCTTATCCATGGCAAGGTTTTGAAGGATAGATTGTTGGCAAAACGTCGACTTTCCCGAGCCAGGAGTACCAACCAGCAAGATCATATTTTCAGGCGGGATATCTTGCAGTTGAGCTATTGACACCACGATAACATCACCTAGCTGAACTCCCACTCACAATAAGGATCACCCATTGCAATACACTTTGTTTCTTTGACATGTTGATTTTTGACGGTTGAAAAGAAGCCATTTAAGAAGCCGGTGGTGAAATTGCAGATGGGTTCCTCTGCTTTTATCATGAAGCTCTCGCAGTTCTGCACCATCCGTAAGGTCTCATCCATCGAAACTTTCCCGACCTTGCAGTATTCAAACAGGTTGAGGATGCACTTCACTGCTTCATTATCCCCCATCCCAGCTTCCATAAGGCGTTCACCGACTCTTTTCCCGCCCGTGGCACCCCCAAGCCTCATGGCCATCCGGTACCGTTCACTTGCGATGGCTGGCAAAACCATGATGTGCCCGAGGGCATGCAGGCTAACCTCGTTTCCCAGCCTCGGTCTCTCCTTCCAGAGAGGCTCCCCACGGAGTATGAATCCCATGAGTCCATTCATGAGGCGGTTGTGGATTCGTTCTAGAATTGTGTGGTCTATGGCCTCTAGAGAATCCTTCAATTCATCGATTTCTCCCGGCACAAGCTTCCCTTCACAGTATGGGTCTCCGAGGCCTATGCACTTCGTCTCAATGAGGTTCCAGTCCCTATCTTCTTTCTCGGATACCATTAAATTCCCCGCCCACGTGCCAAGCATTCCTAGATGTAAAGTTGCACCGACGTTGTCAAATCCCCAACACGTCACAGTCTCGTGTACTCGAAGGTGATGTTCGTTCGTTTTGGATGTATCTTCAAGGTATTCTAAGATCATGAACCGATCGCGCTCCAATCTCGGTCCGGCCTGTGACATTAGCTTCTTCATGTCCTTCACTTGGCTAAAGTTCTTAGGCATAAATAATTTTAACAGCCCCCGTTTAATCCGGGGAAGGTGCCGGATAACAAGTAATGGCTCTTTGCTGTGCTTGTTCGCGTTGTATACCATCGTTGGAAACCGTTTGGGATCCCAGAGTATGCCGCACCAACGGGCGAAGTTCGGCCAGAACAGGTTCACATAATCCCCCACCTCTGTTCTCAGAGGAGTTCCAGCCATCAGACCCGTAGACATCGCGACATGTTGCGCCAACATTTCCGCATCTATATGGAAGGGAATCGAGGGGCTCCACGTCATGGAGACCTCGATCTTTTTCGGCTCCACCAGGGGATGCTTCATGACGTGAAAGGCTTTCAAGCCATCCATTAGCTCGATCTTGACGATACCATCTGCTGTGCTCATCATGGCCACAAGATCCTCCTGCTTGCTGCACCCCTCGTCGATGCAGGCCAAGACAGCGTTTCCCTCAGCCGCCGACCTTAGCAGGGTCAGCCGCATGAATCGAACAACCTCTGGGCCGCTCATGAGGTATGGCGAGGTCAGGGAATCGAAGACCAGTAGAACGTTTTCACCTGCCCTTTCCCGCATCTTGGATATGGCAACGTCTAGGCTTGTTAAATCCTGAGAAGAAGCGTCGACCGTGTCCGGTCGATCCGGGCTTGAGAGGCCTACGGTTTCGTGGAAAGCATCGACGAAGCCCAGAGAGTGGGGTAATGCCTCACCCAGCCCCTTTTGTTTCAAGGACTCCAAAACCTTGGATGGAGCGGATTCGGTGGTCACGTAGATCACTGGTCTCATTTCAATACTGCTGAGAACCGCTTGGTGGCAGAAAGTGGATTTACCTGAGCCAGGAGGCCCAACTAGCAGAATCATGTTTTTTGATGGAACTTCTTGTAGTTGAGCTAAAGAAGCCAGTATTAGTCCCCCTTCCCGGATTGACCAAATCTTGGTTTTGGCCGTTCTTTCTCAAATACCACTTTGATCTTTTCATCTATCTTCTCAATGTTGGGGTGCTTCATTATGGTGAAGCTTAGCAACGGCTCATCTTGCTCAGTTTCGACTTCTGCTTTGACAACAATCTCAAAGATACCTGCAGCCTGATCAACAAAATCTTCCATCCCCCTCACCTCAGTCAGAAAGAACAAACCGTATGACTTGTTCTCCCTTATCCAACTATGAACCTTGCTGAGGAGTCCAGAAACCTTTCTCTTATCTTCGTTGTAGAGCAGGAGGGAATCTAGGAAGTCGCCGAAGAGACAACTCTTCTTGGTCAGCTTCATGTAGAGCTCCCTTTCGACCAGCATGAGGTGTTGGGGTTTGATGGTCTGCACTGGCCTACTGATGGCTTCCTTCGAGGTCTGGTTGAAGACGCATCTAGGCCAAAAAGCCGTGACTAGCACCACATCTAACCCTTGGGGAGCACCGCAGGGCTCCGACACAAATGACACGAACTCTTCAGGACTTTTTAGTCGGGACAGTAGAGGCTGGAGTAGCGAGTTACATAATAATATTCGCGGGATCAGAGGACTGCGAATAACGAGGCAGGGTTCACCGGTAACAATTATCTCGTTCATCTCCAACTTTTTTCAACTCCTATTCTGAATCAGTTTCACCATCAAATTCACCTATCTGAACTCCCATTCACAATACTGATCGCCCATCGCGATGCATCTCGTCTCTTTGACGTGCTGGTTCTTGACAGTTGAAAAGAATCCGTTAACGAATCCGGTGGTGAAATAGCAGGTAGGCTCCTCCTGCTTCTTCGTCATAAACTTATAGATCACGCTCTCACAGTTCTCCTTCATCCTTATAGTCTCGCCCAATGTGACCTTTCCCACTTTGCAGTATTCCAAGAAGTTTAGAACGCGGTTCACAGCCTCATCCTCTCTTATCCCTGCATCCATTAGGTGTTCGCCGATCTCCTTTCCCGCCTTTGCTCCTGCCATCCTCAGGACCATACGATACCTTTCACCGGCCAGAGCGGGTTGAAATATGACTTGCATGACAGCACTCAGCATTACATCGCTCCCTGAAGGTCTATCGACAAGGGGTTTCCCATCGAGTAGAAATCCCATAAGGCTACCCATAAGCTGGTCATGCATCCTATCAATAACTGGACTATCTTTCTTCAGGGAATCCTTTAGCTCAGGGATTGCCCCTGGCGCAACCTTCCATTCGCAATAGGGGTCACCCAGCCCTATGCATTTCGTTTCAACGGCATTCCAGTCCCTCTCAAGTCCTTTCCAGCTCTCAAGGCCTTTAAACATGCCTGCAGAGGATGCAGGGAGAATGTAAGCCATGGTGGCGCCTACGTTCTCGAATCCCCAGCATTCAGCACTCTCATATATTCTAAAGTAGTGCTCGTCAGTCTTAGAGGCGTCTTCAAGGTATTCAAAGATGCCCGCATTCATCGGCTTCAACATCCTCTGAAGAACCTTCGCCAGTTTTTTCGCATCTTTGACTCTGCTCAGGCTCTTCGGCATGAGTAATTGGAAGAGGAGTCTCTGGTGCCAAGGTGCAACCGACATCATCTCTTTCATACTATCGCCGTGCTTCTTGCACAGTTCATACGTCATCTCCGGGAAACCTTTGGGATCCCACAATATCTCACTCCAGTGGGCGAAGTTTGGCCAGAACAAGTTCACGTAATTCCCAAGCTCTCCTCTGATATTTGCGAGAGCTTCCCCCGTCATCGCCTGGAGGGGGAATTCCATAACCTCTTCTTCCCACATCCTCATATCCCATAATTTCTCCGGAATCTTGGTCCCGGGGACCTCAACTCTCGTAGGCTCAACTATTGGATGCTTCACAACATTCAGTACCCTCCTGCCATCCTCCGTCTCCATCTTTATGACGCCTTGTGAAAGACTCATCATCGCCACAACATCCTCTGACCTACCGCAGCCCTCGTCTATACAGGCTAGGACGGCATTTCCTTCGGCCGCAAACCCCGACAAGGTCATCCTCATAAACCTCAGAACCTCAGAGCCGCTGAACAGGTATGGAGAAGTTAGGGAATCGAAGACTAACAGAACACCCTTTCCTCCTATTCGTTCGCTCAGCTTTGAGATCGCTATGCCTATGCTGGAGAGGTCCTCGCAGTGGGCATGAACGGTGTCAGATCGATCCGAAACCGAGAGCCCAACGGTTTCGTGATAAACGTTAACAAAGTTCAGCAGGTCGGGTTTGATCTCCCGCAATCCTCGCTCCTTCAAGGCTCTCTCAGCCTCAGATGAACCATACTCCGTCGTAACAAAGATGATGGGCTTATCCATCGCCAAGCTTTGGAGGGCAGCCTGCTGGCAAAATGTCGACTTTCCAGCCCCAGGGGGACCAACCAATAATATCAAGTTCTTGGATGGTA
>CAYYHL010000168.1:0-4326 GCA_964471775.1 uncultured Clostridia bacterium | reverse complement strand
TGAAGAAGGATGCCTCTTACTGTTTCTCGAGAGATAACGATTTCGATTATGCCCTACAATTTCTGTAAATTCACATGACCTTGACGAAAAGGCCATCATTCCTCCAGGATAAGGAAGAGTAGAAGTACAAACCTTATCACAGGGAGGGAAGCAAGGCGTGAGGGGAAGAGTAACTCAAAACCGGATCCAGTGCAAGTAGCTCTCTTGAACGACAGGGACTTCTTGAGGAGAGTTGTAGAGGATTTCTGTCAGAGACTCCTAGAAGAGGAGATGGGGCAGCACATTCAAGCCCACCTCTATGAGAGAACTGAGAGAAGACGCGGTTACCGCAATGGCCATAAACCGAGAAGGCTCAAAACCAGAGTAGGGACTCTACAGCTCGTGGTGCCTCAGGACAGAGAAGGAGGTTTTCAAACTGAGCTATTCGACCGATATCAGCGAAGTGAGAAAGCCCCGGTAGCATCCCTCATGCAAATGTACATTGAGGGAGTCTCTACCCGCAAGGTAAAAGATATCACCGAGAAGCTCTGCGGAACCAGTTTCTCTAAGAGCCATATCTCGGGAGATCACCAAGGGTTTGGATGAGGAGATCACTACCTGGAGGAACCGTCCCTTAGAGAAAGAGTATCCCTACTTAGTTGTTGATGCTCGCTATGAGAAGATCCGTACAGGAAACAGAGTCATCTCTCAGGGGGTGCCCATTGTCCTTGGTGTCGGCAGGGATGGTTTAAGACAGATCCTCACCGTCGATATTACCAACACGAAAGACAAAAGAGTCCTGGTCCAGGGTATTCCGAGATCTTAAGGAAAGAGGACTCAAAGGTGTGAAGCTGGTGGTATCAGATGATCGTGAAGGACTTCGCTCTAGCATAGCCAGGTACTTCCAGGGAGCAAACTGGCAGAGGTGTCAGTTTCACTTTCTTCACAATGTTTTGGACCTCATCTTTAAAAAGGATAAGGAAAAAGTAGCCGAGGAGATAAAGAGTATCTTCCAAAGCCCTGATATCTACTTTGCCCTATCCAGAGTGAAAGAGTTAGTAGAAAGGTATAAGGATACCTATCCCAGGTTTACGGAGAAGCTAGAAGAAGAGATTGAAGGTACTCTATCCTGCTATCAGTTTCCCGCACTTCACAGGAGAAGAATTCGAACTACCAACTGCCTTGAGAGGTTCAATGAGGAGATCCGAAGAAGAACCAGGGTTATCCGAATATTCCCCAATGAGACTGCTTGTCTTCGCCTCATCCGAGCTTCTGCAATCGAGCAGAATGAGGAACATCTGACCCGCAAGAGGTATCTTAAGATGGATGAGCTCTATGAAGGGGAAAATCAAATTCTCAAAGCTCCGCCTCAAGAAAGTGTAGCAGCGACTGCCTAGGCCACCACAGCACATTTTGAGAAAGAGCGGTACTGGATCACGTATATCTGATCGTTAGGGATCTATTAGTTCTTTTCAGCAAATGCTGGTATATGGCCAGATATCAGCAATAATCCGAGGGTGAGTCTATCCAAAAACTGAACCTAGAGATATATTTTCCCGGTCCTGGAGGCAAAGTACAGAAAAAATTGGACTTGACTATCCATCTTGCCATCCCTTTGCCCTGTCCACGTTAGTCAACGTTGTCTCTTGCAATTGGAACCACCTGAGACTTGATTCTAAGCGGTGTATGTAATAGAACCTGGAATTCTTTGGAGAATAACACTTGTGGTTGAATTTGAGAATGTACGCCAATGCGATGAGGATACGGACATTTGAAGATATTATTCGGTGGTGAAGAATGGTGCCCGTATGTCAAGATATTATACAGAAGGAGATAGATACAAGGCTTGGCGTTTTGAACATTATCCCTACCCTAACGGACGAAGGAGTATTGAGATGGTTCCACCTAAGTTCTTGTTATGTTGTTAATACCTATTAGCTTAGGCTAGGTTAGTTAGCAAGGGAACACCTAGAGGTAAGATTCTGGAGAAAGGTTGCCTCATGGGAGCTAGACAGGATTGAAGATCGCTTCAGAAATCATAGTAAATTCGCATCTCACTAGTTTATACACCGACCACTCGGCAGTTTGCAGCCAGGGAAGGATGATACACAAAATAACGTAAGCTATTGATGGATTGATTGACCTGTCCCCATTTATTGTACCACTTTCTAGGTTAAGGTCACAGGCATGATAGCCGCGGGAGCAGGTGGCTGGGAATGTCTAAAGTGGAATTAGGACCACAAAATCAAAATCCTTGAACAGTATGTAATCCAAGCTTGCACAAACTGCAGACCCCGTGGCAGATCCAAACGTAAAGTATAAAGAGTCTTCCCAGTCAGCGCTCGCCCCCCTCATAAGATCATCCCATAGTAGCTCGTAGAGAATGCCAGCCAGACTGGCTATCGAAAAACTCTGAACAAACGCTTTTTCTCTGCTATTGCCCTCCCATCTACTAATCACGTAACCCATACTGCTTATGACTACCCCGCCTTTGAAATGGAGTCTTTTGTCCCAAGGAATGTCCGCCCAATCCGATGTGGCTTGGGAAGCTAGCAAGAATAGGACTATCAAGAAAATTGAAAATACCAAAAAAAGCTTTTGCCTCAACGCTTGTCTACTCCATCTTTAGTCTTTTAGTCTTCTTCAGGAATTTCAATCGTCGATTTGCACATGCCGAATATTGAAGACATTCTCTTTCCTGACCGCCCTCTTACCTTGCCACGAGCCGGTCCCTTTTCACCTCAAGAAGAAGCTATTAGGAGAAGGTTTCCTTCATAAAGAGTACTGATATCAAGGCCACGACAGCTGCCAGCAGAAATACTACAAAGGAGATCCGGTAAGCTTCCGGAGAGTACATACGGCTCACGCTACCACTATAATCCAAAACCAAGCCTATTAAGGGTTGAAACAAAGCCCCTCCAGCAAAAGGAAATATATTTACCATGCCTGTTGAGGTACCTGCGATCTCGCCAGGAAAAAGTTCTTTAGCGGTAGTAAATCCAACGGCCACTATTCCACTGGCAAATATTCCCAATAGAAAAAAGAGCCCATAAAGAAAGGCAGGGCTGAGCCCATCCACCAAGAAGACAAACAGTAGCCAAATTGCGGTCACTATGGAGGAGCTTATCAACAAAATTGGCTTTCTCCCGCGAAATACCTTCTCTGATAGGTAGCTCAGGCTTGGACCTCCTACTATCATTCCTACCGCTATCATCATCAGGATATTTCCTGCATAAGCCTTGCTGAGCCCATACACCTGCAGCAAATAGGGGCCTGCCCAGAGACCCCCAAAGCCAAAAAGGATCCCTCCGGTGCAGAAAAACCAAACAGCCAGAGGCCAGAAGTACCTCTCAGACAAAATCATTTTGAGCCCCTCAAAGAGAGCTAGCTTTTCATTTCCGGACGAAGATGAGGTACAATTTTCACTATTAGGAATGACGAAAACCCCAGCCTGATAAGGACTGTCTCTCACTACAAGGTAAGTAAGAAGGGCAAGAGCCAGGCTCACCAGACCAATGGTAATAAAAGCTATTCTCCATCCCAGCCGCAGAGTCAAAAGCGCCAAGGGAGTCGCCGCAGAAAGCCAACCCAGCCCACCAATAGCCATCAGCATTCCAGCTACAATGGCAAACTTCTCTACTTCAAACCAGTTGGCCAGAATCTTAAGGGTTGCTACGAAGAGCACCGAGACCCCAAAACCGACCATGATTCTACCCATAGTTGCGACAGAAAAGGTGGGGGAAATACCAAATACGATAGCTCCTACCCCGGCAACTAGTGTAAAGACCGTTACCGTTTTCCTTGGGCCCAGAGAATCACTCAGCAGTCCCGAAGGAAGCTGCATGACAGCATAGGGATAAAAGTAAGCCGAAGCTAAAACTCCCAGAACTGCTCCTTTGATTCCGAAACTGCTCACCAGTTCAGGAGCAACTACCGCGGGTGCTACCCTGTGGAAGTAGACTATGGCATATCCCATTGCTAATATCAAGAATATCACCCATCTGTGGCTCAGCACCATCCTCTGTTTACTGCTTCCTCGTGAGTACATTACCTTTATCCCTGCTACTGGGTGTTTGGCAATGGAATAAGGGGAAGTTGGCTCGCCAGAGAAGCCATAGCTTTAGGTCTTGTCAATGTTGGGAATTATGCAGATGAATTCAAAGTTCTTCTCAAATGGATTTTGGAACTGATGCATCTCGTTTGGCTCCACAAAGATGCTGAGTCCCTCCGTTACTTCAATTCTTTTGCCATTTTGGCTAACCACAACACCCTTTCCAGCCTCGATTTTCACCAGGTGTTCCGAGTTATGTCTGTGTTTTGGCGAATGCCCTCCCGGCGCAATTGTGA
>CAYYHL010000167.1:0-4329 GCA_964471775.1 uncultured Clostridia bacterium | reverse complement strand
GCTTCATTGCCCAAAACTTCAAATCAGACGATTGGTTGGTTCTTGATTGCGGCAGAGCCCCAGAAAATTTTGCCTCGATAGTGACGAAGACGAGACCAAAATGCCTGGTCATAGTGGATGCGGCCCAAATGAGTCTTGAGCCGGGCCAGTTCAGAGTAATTCCCCCTGAAAGGATAGAGGAGCTCTGTCCTAGCACCCACAATATTCCCCTCTCTTATCTCATCTCTTACCTGGATAAGTGGGTGGACAAGATTATTCTCATTGGCATCCAGCCCAAAAAAACAGGGGAGCATGACCAGATAAGCAAAGAACTTAAGGATAGTACAAAGAAGATTGTCCGGATTTTGGAAAAAAAGAACTTCCAGCCTCTCAAAAGATTACAATGAGGTCCGTTTATTTGCCAGGGCAGCCACCACCCAGGAGTCCAGGTGATTGTCTAGTTCTATTATCACCCCGCTGGCCCCCGCCTCCAGTACCGTTTCTTGAAATCCACTGGCTTATTTGCTGAGATATCCCAGGCATCTTCATTCTCCCTTTTGGTATTCAAATCTTGCATTCATACATTCTAAGAGGGTTCTATCTTTCGAGAGTGATGAGCCTGGAGGGAATGTTGTCGATCTGTTGAGAAACCCCGTTGTCCGCTAATCCTCCGCGCAAGATTTCTTGCACCTTCTCTCTGTCAGCCTCCATTATGTAAGGAATATTGGAAACCCGGGATGCCTCTGGGGTTAAGGCCACCAGGTCGCTGCGGGCAATAGTCTTCAGGTTGAACTTCCTGGCTCCTGCCATGAGCTGCCTGAGGCCCACAGCCAGTCTGTCATAGTAACTATACATCCCAATGGCTCCTGCAGGAATTTTCTCAAAATCCCTCCCGTATTCTTTCTTTAAGTCATCGGTCATGATGAATATGTGATCTAAGGAATCCCCGTATTTTTTCAGGCGAGACGGAATTTTGTCTTTCTTTATTCTTTCACCCACAGTGTTCCCTACCATAGCTGCCGCCATACTAGATCTGCCAAGGCAGGTAGCGCTTATATAGGGAGCTCCGAGAGCGAGCGCTTTGAAGATATGATCCTCAAGGGAAAGACCTCCGGCCATGGCACAGGAGGGAACGAACGCGCCCATCTCCTTGAGGGTATTGAGATAATTGTACAGCAGGCACTCGAGGTATACTGTGGGAACGCCCCACTCATTCATCATCCGCCAGGGGCTCATGCCAGTTCCCCCACCAGCTCCATCCACGGTCAAAAGATCAATCCTGGCATTAGAAGCAAATTTCACTGCCCTGGCTAAATCTCGAGGTCGGTAGGCGCCGGTCTTTAGAGTCACATATCTCGCTCCCACTTCTCTGAGCTCTTCGACTTTTCTGTAGAATTCTTCTTCGTCCACCATGCCCAGACGCGAGTGCCTTTCGAATTCTCCGAAAACCCCCTCTTCAAATTCTTTCTGTACTTCAGGGTCCTCCGGGTTGGGAAAAACCAGATAGCCTCTATCATTGAGCTGAAGGGCTTTCTTTAGCGAAGGGAGTTTTACCTCTCCTCCTATATCTTTTGCTCCCTGTCCCCATTTTAGTTCAACAGCCCTGACTCCTAACTTTTCTATGGCGTATTCAGCCACCTTCAGGCGAGTGTCCTCTACGTTCATCTGGACTACTACCTCACCAATGCCCGTATCCCAATCCTTGAATATCCCAACCCTTCTTTCCATCTCCGGGGACCGGACCACTCTTCCATTCTTTATTTCGCTTTGAGGGTCCATAGCACATACATTTTCCCCTATTACGATTATGGTGCCACAGATGGCAGCTCCTATAGCCATGTTTTCCCAATGGACTCTGGCAATTTCTGTAGAACCTAGGGCACCGGTAAAGAAGGGGACTTTCAGTTTCATTTTCTCCTTGGCACCTATTTCTAGCGACAGATCGACATTAGGGAAAATAGCCTTATCTGAATTTGCCTCTACACCTTCTGCTCCCACACAACTTCCCTGAATGCTAAAATGGGAAAAGTCTATTGGGTATTCTTTAGCGGAGCCCGCCGTAACCTGCCCGAAGGGTTGAGGATAAAGCATCTCCCGCCCTCGAAGGGCAGACATCGCAATTTCACAGGTTCCCGGACATCCGTCCAGACACACCACGCACATTCCAGAACAGGGACTGGATTCCGTTCTAGTTCTGGTCGAGGTTGCCGCGCTCGCATTGATCCTGCTGAAACTCATGTCTTGGTCCTCCTCACATTGTTATTTGTTGTCCCAGATTCTAGCCACATGAAGTCATAGTCTTGTTCTTCGCTTTGTAATAAAATATACTCAAGAGGACAGGAGTTCTCTTGAGTAGTGCTCGGAAATCCCGGCTTATTAAGCAACTTGGATTCTAGCTCGGGCAGATCTCCACGTTTTGAATTATCGAGTTTTTCGGTTTGTGATGATTGTAAAATTAGAGATAGTCAGAGCTTCAGTAAGTAAAAGTGAACACTTACACTTAGTATAACAAAAAAATATAGAGTGTCAAGTCTGCACACCAGAAATTAGCCCTCCTAGCAGGAAACAGGAGAAAATGTCTTGATTTGTCAATCATAGACTAAACCCAACCACGAAGTTTCATTGCTTCAGCTACTCGTTCAATAGCAACAACATAAGCAGCCTCTCGCATATTTATGTTGTATTTTTTGCAAGCGTTTAGTACGGAGTGATAAGCAGTGGCCATTCTATTGTTTAAACACTCATGAACTTCTCTTTCGTCCCAGTAGTGCATATAAAGGTTTTGCACCATCTCAAAATATGAAACTGTTACTCCGCCAGCATTGCACAAAAAATCAGGTATTACGTGAACACCATTGTTATGTAGAATATCATCCGCTTTTGGTGTAGTTGGGCCATTGGCTAATTCAGCAACAATCCGAGCCTTAATGTTTGAAGCATTCTTCTCTGTGATGACATTTTCCACAGCCGCAGGAACAAGTATATCTACGTCGAGTTCCAAAAGGTCTTCATTGGAAATAGCACTATTATTTGGGAAGTTAGTCACTGAACCTGTTTTGGCCTTATGTTCACGAACCATCTCTGGATTAAACCCTTCCCTGCGGAATATACCTCCCTTGCTATCACTAATAGCTACTACTTTACAGCCAAAAAGAGATTGAGTAAGAGATGCTGCGTAATATCCAACGTTCCCATACCCCTGCACAGCAACAGTAGCTTTCCTAAGGTCCATATCGCAATTTTTGGCCACTTCACGAATGGTATACCAACCACCCCGAGCTGTTGCATCACCCCGTCCAGCAGAACCGCCAAGGCTAAGTGGCTTACCGGTAATAACACCAAATTGACTCTTTCCAGTAATTTTTGAATACTCATCCATCATCCAAGCCATAACTTGGGGATTCGTATAGACATCAGGAGCGGGAATATCTTTGTCAGGACCAATGAATTGCCACACGCCTTGTATATATGCCCGACTCAAACGTTCTAATTCACCTTGAGACATTTCTTTGGGATTACAGACAACGCCTCCCTTTGCTCCTCCAAGAGGTAGATCGAGGAGGGCGCACTTCCATGTCATCAAAGCAGCAAGTGCCTGCATGGTATCTATCGTTTCATCCAGATGAAATCGAATTCCTCCTTTTGTTGGACCCCTTGCACCATTGTATTGAACCCTGAATCCCTGAAATACACGGATTCTTCCGTCATCCATACGAACTGGCAACGACACATGGAGTTCCCGCATCGGAACTCGAAGCATGGCATGTGTACTTGGATCTAACTTGAGAATCTTTGCACATGTATCTACCTGTTTTTGTACAGTCTCGAACAGACTTTGACTGCCCATCTCTTTTACTCCTTTTGACAAGACAGATCCACTCGAGGGAAAATAGCCCCATCTGGACCTGCTTGCACGTCCCTTTCTCCCATACAATTTCCCTGCATATTAAGATAGGAAAAATCTGCCGGATAGTCTTTCGCCGAGCTGTTGGAATTTACCGGAAGGGTTCAGGATAAAGAATCTTGTTCCTCTTGAAGGCTTCTGGCAAAAACAGCCTCTAATTTTCTTGAATGTTGCCCTCTGTCCTTGTAGACCTTGAGTATCGTATGTTTTAAGTAACGAATTTTTCCTTGTTTTTCAATCATCCCAGCCTCATTCAAATTCGGATGATTGGATTATAAGAAATGAAGCGACGTAGACTAAGTGCAAGTAAACACTTGCACTTAGTCTAACAAAAAAAACTAAAATGTCAACTCCCCTCCCTGCTCGAGCGGTCTTAGCTATATTGTTTGTCGGCATAGAAGACAAAAACCTTTAGCCATTTTTTTTCAAGTCTCATTTTGGGGAAG
>CAYYHL010000166.1:0-4343 GCA_964471775.1 uncultured Clostridia bacterium | reverse complement strand
TACCAGATTTTCGCCCCGGCGATAGAGTCGGCGTTCATCTCAGTGTGAGTGAAGGCAAGAGGGAAAGAACCCAAGTGTTTGAGGGATTGGTTATTCGTCGAAGAGGACGGGGACTAAGGGAGACCTTCACTGTTAGAAAGACTTCTTTTGGCATCGGTGTGGAGAGGATCTTTCCTTTGCATTCCCCCGTAATCAAGAAGATAGAGATACTAAAACGCGGTCGTGAAAGAAGAGCCAATCTGTCCTATCGCAGAACCCAGAAGAAAAGATGAAAAAGAAAGTATTAAGCTGGCTCAAAGAGACTCTGGAAACCCTCGTTATCGCCTTTGTTCTTGCTTTCTTAGTACGTACTTTTGTAGTGCAAGGATTCTGGATACCTTCCGGTTCAATGGAACCAAACCTTCACGTGGGAGATCGTCTCTTAGCCTACAAGCTTTTCTATGGATTAGATAAGGTGGACAGGGGTGATGTGATCGTTTTTAGATATCCTCTTGATCGTAAGAAGGATTATATCAAGAGAGTAATCGGACTGCCAGGAGATACTGTTCGCATAGAAAACAAGAGAATATACGTGAATGAAAAACTTTTGGATGAATCTTATGTCATCCACAGGGACAGTTGGATGAGAGGCTATCCTCGGGACGATTATGGACCTGTAAAGGTTCCTGCCGATTCCCTGTTTGTAATGGGCGACAATAGGGACTTCAGTGCGGATAGCCGCTATTGGGGATTTGTTCCTGAAGAGAATCTGGTAGGAGAGGCTTTTGTTATCTATTGGCCTCTTTGGCGCATAAATCTGATCAGAGCAGCCTCTTATCCCTGAAGTCCTGGCTGCGCTTCCCCTCAGTGCTTCATTTGAGCGTATGATATGGAAAGATTCTATCAGAAGAGGCGCATAACCGGCAAGAGGGGAGAGGCAGCCGCGATTCGCTTCTTGAAGAAAAGAGGATACTCTATTCTGGATACGAATTACCGCTGCAGAAGTGGCGAGATAGACATAGTCGCTCGAGAGAAAGATAGTATCGTCTTTGTAGAGGTAAAGACCCGTACTTCAATAGAATTTGGCCTGCCTGAGGAATCGCTATCCACCCGTAAGATGGCTCATCTTACTAAGGTGGCTCTAACCTATCTATCTCATCGCAGCATAAAAGGGGCGAGTTGTCGATTTGATGTGGTAAGCGTTTTGATGAAAGGGCAAGACATCCAGTCCATCCGTTTGACTAAAGACGCTTTCCCCTCAGCTTTTTAGAGATTTCCTTTTGTCCTGAAAAGCCTGGGAGACTGTGTCAGATTCCCTCTGGGGGGTCACTCAAGGTGGGATATTCTTTTGGCCAAATCTTGGGCCTCGGATGACTTTCGTAGGCTCCCAAAGTCGATCACAATACTTCCCTTCTCCTCCAGGAGACTCATAATCCTCTTCATCGCTTTACCTGTTCCCAATAGCTTTGGCGTGACGAATACCACTGCTTTCTTACCCTCAAGTCCTGTGCACTCTCTTAGATAAGAGGTTAGGGCTGGGGAGAATTTCCCACCCCAGGTACCCGTGACCTGGCTACCCACATAAACGAGATCGTGGGCGAAAAGAGAGGTTGTTCTGCTGCGGTTTTCTGCCCGAACTTCCTCCACCTCGTGCCCACGAGATCGAATAGTGGAAGAGATAATCTTTGCCGCCGCTTGGATTCTTCTGCCTTCTCCAGCGTACAGAACAAGTACCCTCACCTTTTTTCCTTTCTGGTGGACGGTTCTAGCTTGGGAGGCTCCTGGCCTTGAATTTTTTTTCTTGATTGGTGATAGCCCTGCACTTGAGCAACGAAGGTTCTTATTTTATTCAGGTAATTGGCCTGATAAGACCCATCATAGGAAAGAGAGAGCATGGGAAAATCAGGATAATCTTTTTCTATCTGGGTGAATATGGCCCAGGTGATATTCCCGGGCATGCAGGTAAAGGGCATGACATTGACTACTCCGTCTCTGCCTCTTTTGATGGAGTGGATTGTCTTCCCGACGGTCAATATAGCTTCGCCTCTTATGGATCGGGGTAAGTAGTTCTCTCCCAGCTGGAGGATTTCCTCTATCTCAGGCTCTTCGAATTCACGGACGAGAGACCTGAAAGGAGATTCCAGCCTTTTTTCTATGAGTGTCTGAAAAAGGTTTTTCAGCCTGTTTTTGACAAACTCCCCGTAGCTTCTCTCTCTTAAGCTGGTCTCCCGATGCGTTTCATTGGTATACATAAACCACTCTCTCATAGAAGCCAGTTCCACTTTTATTCCCAACTCTTCCAATTCGTCAATAATAAACCTGTTACTGTAGGGATTATGCCTTACATATATCTCCCCCACCACGGTAACGGTTGGCTTGTCGGTATTTCTTCTCTTTATTCTACCAAAGGCTGCCGCAGCCTCCTTCATTACAGGATTGAGCTTTTCTCCGGATCTCACTGCCTCAAGAACCTGATCCCGGTATTTCTCATAGACTTTGTTAGTTTCTCCTTTGTCGATCTCATCAGGTCTTATGAGCCTTTGGGCTTTGCGCAGTATGTCTATGCTGGCAATGCTGCTCCAGGCCAGTTTGCTAAAGCGAGTCCCGTATCCGGCGTAGCTGTTCTCGGCATCAAGAGAAATGATGGGAATATCTGCATAGCCTATTTTTCGTAGTACCCGTTGGTGGAAACTGCGGTATTGTCCGAAGCGACACGGACCCTGAGCGGTACCCATGAAGAAAGCCAATCTCTTTTCGGGAAGGTTGGACTTCCTGATTACCTTAAGCATATCTCCTGTGGTCAGGATGCAGGGATAGCATTCCCTGCCCGTGGTATGGCTTTGGCCCTCACGAAGAGACTCAAGGTTGCTTATCTCCATAACTTCAGCCTCTCGTCCCATAGCTTCGAAGGTAGCTTTCAGGGCGTAGGAGTGATCATCCATGTAAGGGATGTGGATTACCCTTTCTCTGGATGAAGAGGCAAGCTGAGGCGTCTGTTGTCGCTTTTTACCCCTGAAGAGCTTCCTGCCCTGAATGCTGTCCAGAAAAGCCTCCAGCCTGGTGATAATCCCAGCGTCAGCACTATGTTCATCTATCTGGAGTTCCAGAGTGGGTCGATCCATTTCTTCGAGGAAATATTTGGAGACAAAAGAATCGGGACCGCAAGCAAAATTGGTGATATAGATAGGATAGAGATTATTCGTTTCCTTGATTCTCTTGGTAGCAGCCAGAATCTTTTGCCCGTAGCCCCAGTACATGTTAGAGTATTCGGCTGAGATGAGAGAAGGGTCCGGCTCAATGAAATCCATGGGGATGGCCAGCATTCCGAGCTGCCTCATCTTCTCTGCGATGTCCAAATTGAGCCCGGGATCGCAGCCATTGTAGGGCCGTGATATTAATACAAACGCCTCCTTCCCGTCGAGATTTCTCACTATTTCTCTACCTTTTTCCTTCAGACGTTGGTAGAATCTCGATTGGGCTTCCCTGGCTCGCTTCACTGCACGTCTTACTTTGACCGTATTCTCGCCTAAATGATGCCCAAGGTCCTGCAGAGCTTTTTCCACTCCCTCTCTTAAAGAGATTGCCGGCTCAAGAAACCGAGTAGAATACGCGTTTCTGTCGGTGGCCGAGTTCACAAAATAGGGAAGAGCTTGAGACCAGGGGCAGTTATAAGTTCTTTTCAGATTAGGGTCGCTCTCCTCAAAATCTATGATACTGGGAAGGAAAATGTAATCCACATTTTTCTCCAGAAGGTTCAAGACATGCCCGTGGCTCACCTTTATGGGAAAACAAGTTTCAGCTACCATCATTTCTACACCACGGTGGATAATTTCATTGTTGGTAGCATCGGAAATGACTACCTCGTATCCGAGCTCACTGAAGAAAGCTTCCCACAAAGGTGAGAGTTCATAGGTGTGCAAAGCCCTGGGAATACCAATTTTCCTACTTCCTTCTATTCTCTTGCCAGAAAGCAAGAGTTTTTCTCTTTCCTTGACCAGATTGGGTAGCTGAATTCTTTTCCGCCTTCCTTCCTTTCCGCTGTGCTTGTCACACCTATCTCCGTAAGTAAGAGGCCTGGCTTTTTCTCCCATCCACACCTGGTTTACTTTGCAGTGGTTGGAGCAGTCCTGGCAGTCGAAGGATTTCAGTCGATACTCCACTTCACTCAGTCCGAACCCCTTGAATTTGGTTTCTTCCCTGGTTTCCTCCATGGCTACAATGGCAACCCCAATGGCTCCCAGGACTTCATTATGCGGAGGTACGGTGGTGCTTTTCCCCAAGATTTCCCTGAAAGCCGCTACCACAGATTTATTACAAGCTGTTCCCCCTTGAAAGAAGATATTGTCCCCAATTTTTCTGTGTTC
>CAYYHL010000165.1:0-4354 GCA_964471775.1 uncultured Clostridia bacterium | reverse complement strand
CAATCTGGCTGGAGTTTAGACCTGAGGATATCCATGTTTTTGACAAAGAAACAGAAGACTCTCTTATCAAGAATCTGGAGGAAAATGACTAGGTATCTATAGGGAGTTACTTTGTGTAACAGTGACTCTGAGCGACAATTTCAAAAAACAAAGGAGGCTGTGCCATGCTAAAAGTCAACGAATGGGGATATAGTAATCCGGTCATTTCACCTCTTTACCCTTCTCCACCTCTGTATTGGATAGATTTTCAGGTGCAATTGGTTCTTTATGAGACGGATATTTCCAATGTAGAAAAGCTTCTTCCCTATCCCCTGGAGCCTAATGGCAACAAAGTGATTACCTGGATCTCTGATGAGCCTTTTACCAATCAGGGTAGTGGTCGGGAGGCGGCAATTTATGTGCAGGCAAGATATAAGGACTATACGGGTGTTTATGAGCCATTTTTGTACGTAAGCACGGAGATTCCTCTTTGTGGGGGGCGAGAGATTTGGGGATATTGCAAGAAAATAGCTAATATTTCCTTGTATTTCGAAAAAGAACAGGTCAGGGGCGAAGTAGAAAGAGTACGTACCAAGATAATGAAGTGTCTTTGTATTCGTGAGGTGCCAGCAAAACTGGAAGAGCTACCCTTCGGCCCTATATTCTCCCTGAAAGTGATCCCTGGTGCTTCAGAAGATGAGCCTCCCTTAAGACAACTGGTCCTTACAGAGGGTGACGTAACAGCCAAGGAGGGTATGTTCTACAAAGGCAAAGGCTCAGTAGACTATGAAAGATCAGAAATAGATCCTACTTACATTCTGGAACCGAAAAGAGTTATTGCTGGTTATTACGGGATAATGAGTTTTGTATTGCCTTACGGGAAGATTATTTACCGCTACGAAGATGTGTGAGAAGCATAATAGTAACACCAGATATTGAGCTTGAGATTGCCTTCTAGCTCTTGTTGCATGATACCTGTATTCTCTGAGGCTAAATGTCGAAGGCACAAGCCATGATGGTTGGGCATCCTCAGCGGATGGTCAACTCCAAGAATTGCGTCTATCTAGGTTGTGATAGATCAAGACAGAGGCGCTAGAGTAGAAGAAATTACTGTGCAGATTGTTTGACGCATCTGGGTAATGCTAAGGGTGCGGCAGGTACTTTCGTTTTATAGCTCGCCGTTTGGTTTTTGAAAGAGCACAGTGGAAGCCCCAGGCTAGATACCACTACTTCTCTTTTTCGACGACCCCGATCCGGAATGAACTGACCCTCCTTCGGAGCAAAGCCACGCGCACATCAGACTGCGGATAAAGTAGGTCAAATGACAGGAAGAGAACGATTCTTGAGGATAGCCCGTTTTGAGCTGAAGGATGAGCTTTTTGTACCTTCCTTGCATCAGTGGTTCTGGTACGATACCTGTGTTGGTTGGGTAGGAGAAGGTGCCCCATTGGCAGTACTATCGAACGAGCACCGGGCTGAATACTTCGGGTTTGATAGGGTAGAGGCGCTTCCTGTGCGCTCTAACATAATTTCCCTCGGTCAGTGCTTTGGCCCTCCCTATGTTCCACCGCTCGTTCCACTTTTTGAAAGAAAGGTAATAGGGGAAGATGAGCGAACCAGAGTTGTTATTGGTGAATCCGGAATCAAGTACAGAGAGTATAAAGAGGAGCCTGAACGGATGCCTGAGTGGCTCGAATTTCCGGTGAAAAACCACAAAGACTGGGAGGAATACAAAAAACGGCTAGATCCTGATGTCTCCACTCGTTTCCCAGCATGGTGGGAGGATCTTGTCAGATGCTGGAAGGACAGAACTCATCCTTTAGGTCTAGGCGTAGGGAGTTTTTTTGGCTTAATAAGGGAGTTTGTGGGTTTAGAGAATTTATGTATTATGTATTACGATAATCCTAACCTTGTTCACCAGATGCTCGAATGGATGGAATATTTCGAAATAGAGATAATAAAAAGAGTGGTGAAGGATGTAGAGCTTGACTTTGCCTGGTACTGGGAAGATATGGCTTATAAGACAGGGTCCTTGATTTCACCCAGGATATTCAGAGAATTCATGATGCCGCATTACAGGAGAATCAATGAGCTATTAGGAAATCATGGAGTGGACATAATCTTGGTAGACTCTGATGGTAACACGGAAGAGCTCATACCACTCTGGATAGAAAGTGGGATAAACGGGCAGTATCCTCTGGAAGTGACTGCTGGAATGGATGCGGTAAGCTTAAGAAAGAGGTACGGGAAAGATTTCATACTCATAGGCAACATAGACAAAAGAGCTTTAGCCAAAGGCAAGAAAGCAATCAAGGAAGAAGTCATGAAGAAAGTACCTTTTCTACTTGCCCAAGGAGGGTATTTCCCTGCTGTGGATCATTTTGTTCCTCCTGATGTTTCATTGGAAGACTACCGGTATTACTTAGAGCTATTGGATAAGATTGCAAGGAGTTCGTAGATTTCTCTAGACAAGCGAAGCTACCTGTAAAGAAGGGAAGTGAGATGAGCCTGATTATTGGTAATCCTTCTAAGTATATACAAGGAGCGGGGGCCGTTAAGGATATCGGAAAGCATACATCAGTCTTAGGAACGAAAGCACTTTTGATGGGAGGGCGAACAGCTCTATCTGTTTCACAGAGGGCAATTGAGGAGAGCTTTCGGACGCAAGAGATGGGATGTGTGGCAGAGCGATTCGGGGGAGAGAGCACGAGAAGTGAAATTAACCGACTGGTGAATATCGGGAGAGAGAATAAGGTGAGTTTTGTAATAGGAGTAGGAGGGGGAAAAGCGCTGGATGCGGCAAAAGTAGTGTCTTACTACCTGGAAGTTCCGCTTGCCCTGGTTCCTACCGTCGCTGCTACGGATGCAGCGTGCAGCGCTCAGGCTCCAATATACACGGATGAGCATACCTTTGAAGAGCTCATTATTCGTCCCAAGAATCCAGATTTGGTTCTGGTGAGTACGGACATAATAGCAAAAGCTCCGGTGAGGTTCCTTGTGGCTGGAATGGGAGATGCAATATGCACCAAGTTTGAGGCTGAGGCCTGCGTAAGAGCGTCCGTCGTAAATTTTCACGGAGGCAGTGCCGGCGAGTCAGCTCTTTACCTGGCTCGATGGTGTACCGATACCGTGTTGGAGTACGGGGAAAAGGCAAAGGAGTCTGCCCAGCGAGGAGCAGTGGACCAGGTTCTGGAGAAAGTGGTGGAAGCCTGCGTTTATGCGAGTAGTGTCTCTTTCGAGAACTGTGGGCTGTCTATAGCCCACGGGTATCAGGTTGGATTTACCGGCTTGAAGGAGACTCAACAGTCTCTTCACGGGGAAATCGTTGGTTTCTCCACCCTTGCCCAAATTGTTCTAGAAAAGCAGCCGAAGGAAGTAGTGAACAAGGTATTTGGCTTTTGTCATTCGGTGGGTCTGCCGTTGAGGCTAGCTGATATCGGTTTGAAGGATGCATCCCGCGAGCTGCTGATGAAGATAATTGAGGATTCTTGCGCCAAAATCGAATGGCTTCACAATGAGCCATTTGCTGCCAGTAACGAAATGCTCTATGAGGCGCTGATTACAGCAGATAGAATGGGCTCAAAGCTCTTAAAGAAGCGGGATTAGTGAGAGCTAAAAGCAAGAGGCCGGGAAGGAGGTGAAAGCTAGGTGAGCCGGGGAAAGTAGCCGACGTCAAAAACCAAACTCCGAGCAAGAGAAAGGAGTAAACCATGAAAAAAAGCGTGGTTGTGGCGGTAGCTGTGATGATGGGGGCTCTGCTTGTCTTGACTACAGGTCAAGTTGTCAGTGCTCAGAAAGCATTTAGCCTGGATGATATTCCGGAGATAGAAAACAAAACACCGCTCACTTTACCTCTTGAAGCAGGGGGTGAAGAGGATACTCTCATACCATTCGTAAAAGCCTTTGAAGAAAGGACAGGAATTAAGGTCAGCACCGAGGTTATGCTGTTTGCCGTTATGTATGGCAAGGAAAACATAGAGCTGGTGGGAGGAACCGGAGCATACGATATTGTTATTGTGGAAGCTTCCTGGACAAATGAGTGGGCTCCCTATCTTTTTTCTCTGGAGGAATTGGCTGAAAAATATGAGCCTGAGGGAGTAGAGGCAGTAAGAAGAGATCTGGCCTTTCTCGATCCAGGTCTAAGACGGATGGCTTCTACCCGCGAGGGAGTGAATTATGGATGGCCGTACGAGTGTTACACGTTGATGATGATGTACCGGGACGATGTATTTAAGCATCCGGTAGAGAAGGCAAATTTTGAGAGACAATACGGGTATGAGCTGGCACCAGCTACAACCTGGGATCAGTTGCGTGATCAGTCTGAGTTTTTTACCAGGAAGAAGGGTGAAAAGCTAAAGGGTGAGGCGCTTACGCA
>CAYYHL010000164.1:0-4360 GCA_964471775.1 uncultured Clostridia bacterium | reverse complement strand
AGAATCATCCACGTACCCGTTAAAATAATTGGTGGGGAATTGAAAAATGCAACATATCCCAGCGCCAGCACTGCCCCGGGAATTATCAGGGGAAGTGAGACTAGTACGTCTAATACCCTGTTGATCACCGGGTATCTCTTTTTAACCAGGAGATACGCTATTAATAATCCTGCTATTATCATCATCAATAAGCTCACTACGGTGAGAAAGAGGGTGACACTAATTCCCCTGCTGAGCGTTGGATTGGTGAAAACTCGGCCATAGTTTTCAAGTGTGGGATGAGTCCAAAACGCTCTTCCTCCCTTCCCCCACTCAATGAAACTACCCGGGATGGCAAATGCCCACGGCAAAAGACCCAATCCCACCACAGTCCAAATGCCACAAATCAGTGCTGACTCACGCCTGCCCGATAGCTTTTTCGGCTGCGCCCTCCTGGCGGAGACAACCTCGTACCTTTTCCTTGTTATATAGTAACGTCCCCCAAAAAGCACTACTACATTAATCAACAACAATAAAATACCCACCGCACCTGCCATAGGGATTCTTCCACTTCCCACCTCAGTCATGAATTCCTGATACATGAGCGTGGGTAGAACCAAATAGTCACCCCCTATTACCAAGGGGGTTCCCATATCTGTAATACACATGATAAATGACATATACATAGCGTTCACGATCGCGGGCACTATCATGGGCAAAGAAATTGAAAAGAATGTCCTTTTGGGATTTGCTCCGAGGGTCTCGGCTGCCTCCTCCATTTCTGGATCTAAGGTTGAAAATGCAGGGTACAGAAAGAGAAAAACAAGGGGATAGCGTCCCCACATGAACGACCATAATATTGCTTTTTGCCCATAAATGGAAAACTTAGTGCCTAAGAGACTATTCAAAGGTCCTGTAATGATCCCGTATCTACCCAGCAGGATCACCCAAAAATATGCGCCGATAAAGGCCGGCATTATCATAGATATGGATATTGTAGTAATCAGGACATCTTTTGAGCGAAACTCATATCTTGAGACGAGGTAAGCAAGGGGGAGTGCAATTATAAAAGGGAGGATTGCACCCATCACACCGACGAAAAGGCTATTGTTTAGGGCAATCTTATATGGATATACTTGGGTGAAAATGGTTAGAACATTTTGGAAGGTGAGTCCTCCGGTCTCTGGATGGGTAAATCCTGCCATGAATACATTAGCCAGAGGCAGTACTAATAAGAAAACTAAAATCGAGACAAGAATGAGGCTTAGAATGAACCAGGTATGCCTAACTCGCAAGCTATCAGTTCCCTAGTAGACGTTTATTATTTCCTCAGCCTAGACCTAACCCTTTTTTTAGCTCTTGAATCTACCTTGTTTTACCCCCCCTAGTGGCGTAGATTAGCGCAGAGTGAAGAAGTGAAGAAAGCTAAATACACCAGTAGGGGGGAGTATATATATTCAACACCTTAGAAATTCGCCCCTAAGGTGCCCTGAGCTCTCCGCCAAGTTCCAAGGCCTCCTTGGCGAGTACCCTTGCTTCTTTGTATTTACCATCTTTAAAGACGGCCTCGGCCTCACCTAGTTTACTTTGAGCTTCTTCTATCCCTACGGTCATTCCCTTGCCTTCTGCCCTTTTGATTAAGCGAGAAACGTATTCTATTACCTCATACGCTGTATCCCTTGCCTCCTTCGCGACAACAGCTTCACCCATAACTCGGTTCCACTTTTTCTTGAACTGGTCAGGCTCCTTAAATAAGTAATCGGGAATATCAACATAGGTATAATCGTCTCCAAATCCATAGACATACAAATCTTCTGAAAGGGTTACACCTTCCCTTATACATCGATCTCCTTTGAGGTCTGCCAGCATTTGTTGGGCCTTTTGTCCGAGGAACCAATCCACAAACTTCTTTGCTCCTTCAAGATTAGGCCCACCTTCTATTATCTCAATCGCATCTAATCCGCCAAAAGCACCTTCTTTCAACCGGAGAAGTTTCATAGGATATCCGTCTTTCAGAATCTTTGCCACACTGGCTTCTCCCTGTAGGCCTATGGCAATTTCTCCGTCTCTTAAGGCATTTCTTGCGGCACTCGAGGATACGTAAATCCTGCAGTTCATCATGAGTTCCTTCAAGAAATTCCACCCATCTTCATATCCCCATTGAGTCTGGGCTAAATGGATCATCGCTTGAGCAGTTATGTAGCCGGTGCCCGAATAGGTGGGGTTCAGGAGAGCTATCATTCCATTGTACTTGACATCCGCAAGATCTCGGTATGAGGTGGGATAATCCTCTGGAGCTACCAGATTTGTATTTACGGCAAACGATTGAACTCCGGCGGGAATGCCAAAGGCGTGCCAAATACCCTCCGGGTCCTTCACGAGATAGTACTTATCTTCAGGTGAATGGTAAGACTCAAACAGATTCTCCGGTTTTGCGGCTTCAGCCATCTTATTGCTACCGGCCCAAAGAACATCTCCCAGGGGGCGTTTCTTTTCGGCCCTGACTCTGGACCAGAGCTCACCAGTGCCCCCAGTTATGTGTTCAGCCGTTATTCCCGTGTCAGCGGTGAAGGCCTCAAATATTGGGCCAAATATGGTCAAATCCGTAGCAGTGTATACAATAACCTTACCCTCTGAGGCGGCACCAACCGGAACTCCAATCAAAAAGCTAAAAGCTAATAGCAGCGGCAGCACCAAGCATATTCTTTTCAAGGATATTTCTCTCATCTTGCTCCTCCTCGCAGAAATATGGTTCACTTTCTCTTTGGAACGCTTCAAGAGAGAATTCGCTTTCAAGCAGTTTCTCTTCATGAACCTTTCATTTTTCCCAGCTAATGGCCCTGCTTACCTTCATCACCTCCTCTTGGCCTCATTTTCGGCTTTTCCTTGCCAAGCATCTAACTTCGAAGATCAGACCAATCGCTTAAAGACACGTTTAACCCCTGGCGCTCAAGGCCCAGATTTCCTCAATCTTGGCGCCAGCAAAGCAATAGATGGCAATCCTCGTCCAGGCCACCTCTTTGCCAGTAGGGGCAATGCCCTGAAGATCGCCTTTGTGCGTACCACGAGCTGCCCAGCAAGCCACTACCTTGTCCCGGTCAGCAATGGTGTCCTCAACAACAATATACAGATCAGGGAATGCGGTGAGAAATCCAGTGGCGAACTTCTTTCAGCCTTCGCGGCCCTGAATATCAGCATCGGGGGTGTGGAGAATGGAGCTTGCGGTGAGCCCAGGCCAAAACCTCCAGGTGGGTAATCAAGAGGGAGCCTATTTTCAGGGTTTTGGCTGTCCCAAAGGCGACTTCTTCTGTACCCTCTCGATCTTGGCCCACGAGTCGCGCAAAGATACTGTACGATTGAATACCGGTGCTCCATCCCGTGAATCAACGGAATCGACGCAGAAATAACCCTGTCTTAAGAACTGGTATCTAGTTCCCGGTCTTGCATCTGCGAGACCTGGTTCCACCTGACATGAAGTGAGTTTTTCTAATGAGTTCGGATTTATATTGGCCTTGAAATCAGAGTCTTCCTCTACATCGTATGGATCTCTTTTTGTAAAGAGATGATCGTAAAGACGTACTTCAGCTTCCAGGGCGTGAGCCGCTGAAACCCAGTGCAGCGTCCCCTTTACCTTGCGTCCGTCCGAGGACCAGCCACCCCGGGTTTCTGGATCATACGTGCAGTGCAGTTCAATCACTTTTCCTGTTCCCTTGTCCTTAACCACCCGCACACACTTGACATAGTATGCGTGTTTTAGCCGTACCTCACGACCAGGGGCCAAACGGAAAAACTTTTCCGGTGGATCTTCACGAAAATCATCTTCTTCAATGTACACTACACGTGAAAAAGGAATTCTCCGTGTCCCCATGCTTGGATCTTCGGGATTATTCTCAGCATCTAACTGTTCCACCTTACTTTCCGGATAGTTGTCTATGACCACTCGCAGTGGACGCAAAACAGCCATAACACGGGCAGCGCGCAGGTTCAAATCCTCGCGGATGCAGTGCTCGAGCAGTGCAATATCAACAACACTATTACTCTTCGCGACTCCAATGCGCTCACAAAAGCTTCGAATTGCCTCCGGGGTGTAGCCGCGTCTACGAAAACCCGATATTGTAGGCATCCGTGGATCGTTCCATCCCTCAACATACCCTTCTTGTACCAGCTCCAGAAGTTTTCGCTTACTCAGAACGGTGTGGCTCAGGTTGAGACGAGCAAACTCAATTTGCTGTGGATGACAATCAACTTTCAGTTGGTCAAGGATCCAGTCGTATAGCGCGCGATTATCTTCAAATTCCAGCGTACAAATAGAATGGGTGATGCCTTCGATGGAATCCGAAAGACAATGGGCAAAATCGTACATAGGATAAATGCACCATTT